>NZ_AJZR01000006.1:0-185200 GCF_000271925.1 Capnocytophaga sp. oral taxon 412 str. F0487
TGAGCAACCGCACCCCACTATTAACAATAGCAGCAGTGCTAAAAATGTTTTTGTTTTCATTTTAATTACTTTTTTGAATGTTAAAACTTACATTGGCATTGTTAGGTAGTTTTTTAACAACAATACCATAGAGAAAAGTATCAGGTTTTGTTGCCAATCCTGATATTTTAACTGTTAGACTATAGTTATTAGCCTTTATTTTCACGAATTGGAAATGAAAATCAGCTTGATTAGCATAATTATCATATCCTAATAAAAGAGTTTCTGTTGTAAAATCTATATCCTTAAACTGTTCAAGAGTACTAAATTCTACATTAGAAAATGCACTATCCAATGCTTTTTTATTTTGTATCACTTTATAGGTGCCAAATTTTTCATCACCCAAATAAACTCTTATCTTAGATATTTCTCTTACAATCACAGCCTCAGGAGAAGTATCCTTGTCTGTTTTTGAACAACCACAACCCGCTATTACTAATAGCAGTAGTGCTAAAAATGTTTTTGTTTTCATTTTAATTACTTTTTTGAATGTTAAAACTTATATTAACATTGTCAGATATTTTCTTCACTATAATACCATAATAAAGTACTCTTGGTTGAGTAAAAAATGTATCCGAAAGACCAACTTCGAGAGTATACTCATTATTCCCTTTTTTTCTAAAATCGTAAGATTTCACCCCATAAGTATGAACAAAAAACTTACTTCCTAATAAAACAGTCTGTGTAGAAAAATCTATTTCTTTAAAAATAGTTCTTTCTCCTAGATTCTGATTAGGAAACAAATCTTGTAATTCTTTCCTACTCTGGATTACTTTTAGAGTATCTTTCTCAAGATTAATTCCCAAGAGTTGCTCTTGAGGAATTTCTCTTACAATCACAGCCTCAGGAGAAGTATCCTTGTCTGCTTTTGAGCAACCGCACCCCACTATCACCAATAGCAGTAGTGCTAAAAATGTTTTGATTTTCATAGTTATATTGCTTTTAAAGTTTTATGCTACAAAGTTACGAAAAAATTTGTTATAATATATTGTATTTTACAGAAATCTTTGTTGGGTCATCTATTTTATGATTTACAGCTATATTTTTATTATTCTTAAAATCCAGTGGCAAAGCTGAGCAATCCACAAAACACTTGTCTGCTGTTCTACAATACTCTCCATTTCTCTCAAAGGTCACCAAGCAATCAAGCTTCTTTAATCAATTTGTCTTAAAAAGCTAAGCCTCTACTTGTTTAATTTTTATAGATTTGTAAGGCTAAAGCCTTACTCTTTTTACGTTGAACTTCCATAATAAATTAAAAAAAAGAGCTGTTCAGCAATGAACAGCTCTTTTTAGTTATGAAAACTATTAACGATTATCGGTATAATGTAAAGTTGCCGTAGAACTCACGTTTGTCGTATAATTCATCGTTCACCTCAATGATATACCAGTAGTCACCAGCTGGTAAGCTACGACCGTCGTAATTACCATCCCAACCCTCTCCTGATCTGAGCAGTGCTACACGTCTACCATAGCGGTCGAAGATGTAGAAGCGAGCATTCACGTTGTTGTCTAAGTTTTTAGGTTTCCAAACATCGTTAATTCCATCGCCATCTGGAGTGAAGAAGTTCGGTACTTCAATGTCAAGATATTCTTTTTCTATCGTCATTGTACGTACACAACCTTGTGCATCTTCCACCTTCACTTCTATGATTTTAATGCGTCTGCCATTATCTATTCGTTCAGGGTCATTATGCTTGATTTTGTATACACGGTTATCGCCACTATCTACTCCGTTGAAGTAGTAAGTATAGCCCTTCACTGTGCTAGTTACCCCTCCTGTAGCTATCACTTCTATCGTATTGAGGGTAGTGTTGGTTACCTGACTCAATACAAGCGGAGTGATTTGATCTACCGTAAAGGTCTTGCTTGTTGTACAATATCCTGTGATAGGAGCTACCGCAGTGTAATGTATATGAATAGTTTGAGTGCGGGTTGTTCTATCAAAGTTATCGATATAAGCTATATTACCTACCGTACGAGTAAAGGCTGTACGACTTGCTGTACCGTTAAGACTATAAGTTATCTTAGAGTAATCTACTTCTGTATTTCTGAAACGTACTATCAAATGGTCTACATAGTTATTAGTATTCATTTCACAAGTACCTTCTTGTTCTACATAGCTTATAGCTATATCAGGGAACTCTTCTACAGTAAAGCTGAGTGTCTTAGTCATCGTACACTTATTAGTATCTTGTATCACTACTTGATAATAAGTGTTCTTAGGTGATGGAGCTAATCCTGAGAACGTTTCTGATGAACCTGCTGTTACTCCTGAGCGTCCGTCTATCTTTTGGTTATTATCAGCTCTCACGATATTCACTGTATAAGAACCTGTACCGCCTGCGATATTGTGAACTGTTACACTTCCTCCATTCTCACCATAGCAAGTAAAGAAGGTTGAGTTAGTCACATCGATATCAGCAGTAATAGGTTGTGGATTCGTAAAGGTATAGCTTCCTGCTACGGTTACTGAACAGTTCTTAGCATCTACTATATCCACACGGTAAGTACCTGGTTTAATACCTGTAAAGGTTGCTTCACCTTCATTAGTAGCTATTTCAGGTAAATCACTGCCCGTTGCCGATGTTCTCACTAAAATATAGTGATAAGGACGTGCTCCTCCTGTTACACCTGTTACTTTAAGAGTACCGTCATCAGCATCAATACAAGTGATTGGGGTTGTGGTTACTGAAATAGTAGAGGTATTGATACCACTATATGGGTCAATAGTCACACTCAAAGTACCTGTAGCGGTTGCACAACCTAAGGCATCGGTTACTGATATAATATAGCTACCTGCGTCTAAGCCACCAAACTCAATTCCTGGAGCACCTGCTCTCACATTAGTTTGTACGTGTGGAGTACCACCTCCTACAGGAGTAAGTGTTACAGTAAAGGTTTCTTGACCTCCTACTACTGTTAAGGCTGCTACCCCATTCTTATTAGCACAATCGACAGATACTTTTTGTCGAGCATCTCTCACTTCTATCTCAGCAGGGTTAGAAGGAATAGTAAAGCGTGTTTTCGGTACTTTACATCCTACTCCATTCACTGTTACTTCAATATCATATGAACCACCTTTCAAGTTCACAGTAAAGCTACGTGTACCTGCTGGTATCGTTGCCGAAGTAGAAGTAGCTACTGTAGCTCCCACTGAGGTAATGGTATAAGTATATCCATTTGTTGATTGATCGCCGTTAGAAAGGTCTGTATCCACTAATCCAAGTGTGATAGAACCATTGTCGTTATGGCAAACCGCTCTGACTGGGTTAGTTGATTCTATCGCAAAAGTATTAGGCTGTCTAATACTGTGTACTCCTGTAATGCTACAACCAGTACGTTCATTAATTACTTCTATTGTATAATTGCTATTACCAAAGCCACTTGAACCTATAAGTGGTACACTAAGGGTAGTAGCAGTAGTAGAAGTAATAGTCACAAATCCATTATCAGTACCTCGGATAGTATAGCGCAATGGAGTGCCTGCTATATAAGTAGGCGTTACCGTTAAGCTAATATTTATCACTTCATCTACCACACAAGTTACTGAGGTAGTTGTAGTAATGCTCATTGAGGTAAGAGCAAAGGCAGGAGCTACTGTTACGCTAGCGGTATTGGTACTACAAGTGCCTGAAGCGTCTTTTATGCTTACGTAGAAGCTACCTCCATTGAGGTTTGTTAAGGTGTACTCAGTACCTGTACCTAAACTATTACCTGCTCCGTCAAAGAACTCAGTAGTATAAGGTGGTATACCTCCTCGTATCTTAGTTACGTCTACGCTTACTTTTGGTGTAGTCATTCCTGCACCTCCCTCACATACATATTGAGTAGCTGAAAGAACATCTGCATCAAAGCTCAAAGGCTCTGGTGAAGTAAGTATTGTTTCTACCATTGCAGTACAACCTGTACTATTAGTAACGGTTATTTGGTATCTTACCCCTTGCGTAGTACCTCGTAGCTGTGTAAAGGTAGCATTATGAGTTCCTGCGGTTGAAGGCGTAGTGGTTACCGTTACGTTGCTACCATCGGTTAAGTCTATGGCACTTGTAATTCTAAATGTATAGGTATCAGGGTCGGTAGGGATAGCTACGTCTATGCTTCCTGTTGGGGTAGCTGTGAGACCTAAGTTACATTTTTCGTTATAAGCTTGAGTTACTATGGTCGATGGGTCGATAGGTGTTGGGTCTACCACTTGAACTTCTTTCACGATAGGACAATCGCGTGTTTCAGCATCAAATATACTGATGCGGTAGGTAGCAGCCTCAGTTGGGTTGGTAATAGTTACTATACCACCTGCTGGCAAGGCTACATTCTCTCTGATAATTTCACCTGCTAACGAACCGTTATCTAAACGCTCTAAGGTATAGCTGTATACACCTGTACCTCCAGTGGCTACTACGGTTATTTCAGCCGTAGGTGTAGCACACGTTTTTACTTTGCTTACGGTAGCCGTAGCTGTGATGATAGCCGTAGTACTGAATGTTGTACTAGTAGCACAACCATTCACATCTTTCACAACGATAGTGTGATTTATTAATGGGCTTACTTCTACCTCAAAGGCTTGATTAGCTATTGTCCAAACCACAGGCTGATCAGCACTACCATCTAAGGTGTAATAGTGGTTACCTTGACCTATCTGGTTGAGGGTCACTCTCACTGGTATCTTACCTGTTATATTGTTATAGGCTTGGCAATTCAAGGCTGTAACATCCGATATACTTGGTACATCAAACATTCCTATGGTTACAGCAGCGTGCTGTATACAGCCATAAGCATCGCTTACATATACATCCCAGTTACCTGCTGGCAAGTTGATGTAAGTAGAAGCTTGCGCAGTGCCTGTCATTACCGCTGGGTTATAAGCTCCACCTGCGGTTACATAACCGTAAGTATAGCTTGCTGTACCTCCTTTGATATTCAACCACGCTTGACCAAGTGTACTACAAGAGGCTTTCTGAGTAGCTATAGTAGATACTTGTAATGCTACCGCTGAGCGTTTTACTTCAAATGGGAAGGCTTTCACGCAACCTGTATTTTCAGTAAACTCAATATAGTATTTGCCTGCTGGCAAGTTACTATTGGTGTTTTGTGGGGTATGGAACGGAGCTGTTACACTTCCTCCTACACCTACTTGTTGGTGATTATCTTCTCTGAATATCTTCCAAGTAATAGCTGTTGTGCTACCTTGGAAACCTGTTAAGGTATAGCTTACTGTACCGTCATTACCTCCTGCACATTTCACATTGGCTACTTGTAAGGTAGCACCTAATGTAGAAGCCGTAGGCACTGGCATAGTAGCTTGTTGAGTATATCTACAACCTGTTGTGATGTTGTACACCACAAAGGTATATTGAACACCAGGTGTTAAGTTTGGTATTTTCACAGCTACTCCTGCACCAGAAGCAGTTCCTTTATACCAAGTATCAGTACCTCCATTAAGGTTAGTGGTTGTTACTTGTGTTGCTGTTGATGCATTTGGTGGATTTACAATTCCTGGACGATATACAGCAAAGTAAGCATTGGTAGTTGCACTGAATGTAGTGCCATTACTTGCCTTAATAACCATACTACTTGTAGTTGTACAACTTGTAGGCGTTTCAGCAGTGATAGACATTACATTAGAATTAGGATTAATTACAGTGCTAAGTTTAGTTTCACAACTATTAGCATCAGTAATGGTAATATCATAATTACCATAATCCAAACCAGTGAACTCTGTTGGCATATTATTAGAAGCGGTTAAAGTATGTGTACTTTCATAACCGTTCAAGTTATTTCTCAAATGTACTGCAAAAGGTGGAGTACCTCCTCCATTAACAAGAGTTACAGTGATAGCCGCTAAATCAGCTGCTGCTGAGGTACAGCCCATTTGTTTAGTAACCGTAGCAGTAGCAGTAAGCTGTGGTACTGCTCCTACAGTAAAGGTTTGGGAAGCCACACAACCACGATTATCGGTTAATTCAGCTACATAGTTACCTTGTGCTAAAGCAGTAGCTGATTGTACAGTTCCTCCAGTATCTTTAATCACTAAGGTATACGAAGCAGTACCTACATAGTAATCATTTGGTGTAATTGTTACTGAACCATTCGCTTTTCCACAAGTAGCTTTGGTAGTAGTGAACGGTTTCAAGAAGCGAGGTGAATCGCTTAATAAAGTGATGTAACGTTCAGCAGTACATTCGCTACCGTCAGGTTTATAGGTTACTTGGAATCTAATAACAGTAATAGTGGCTACGCTCACTGCTACAGTAGCTTGTGAAGGAGCCGTAGCTATGGTAGTATAAGTTACACCATTATCTACACTGTATTTAAATTCTTTCATTGCTGTTGGGATACCGCCTTGTGCTGTAAGGGTGTAGGTTACACTACCTCCTTTACAATCAGCATACTGTTGGGTAGTAGGCGATACCTGTAATGTCAATGGGTCGTATACTTGGGTAGTAACAGTTGTACTACAACCAAATCCATCAGTTATAACAAAGGTATGGTTTCCTGCTGGCAAAGCATCAGGATATACATAGCTATTAGTGTTGAATGAATAGATAGCTCCTCCCACACGTTGTACTTTATAATTACCATTACCACTGAGCATTGTAATAACTACTTTCTTCTCATCACCTGTTCTATAACAGTAAGATTGAGGTTCGGCAGTCGCTGAAATAGTAGCTTTATCTTCAATCTCAAAAGTAGTTTCTGTTTTACATCCATTAGCATCAGTTACTACTAAACTATAGGTTCCTGCTACAAGGTTATTAAACTCATAAGGGTTAGGCGTTTTAGCAGCTGGCTGTGGAGCACTTAAAGTACCTGTTACCAATCCCACTTGATACTGATAACCTGGTGTACCTCCCGTAGCCGATACTTTTACTTTAGCCTTTCCTCCATTGTAACAAGTTATTTTCTCCATTACTACGGCAGTAGGTACAATAGAAGTAGGTTCTCCTATCTTGTAACCCGTTTGTAAGGTAGTAATACAGTTTGGATTATTAGCATCTTGTACAGCTACTGCACCGTTTTGAGTAGCACTTAATCCTGTAATGGTAAAGACTCCTTGTGCGTCAAGGGTAGTCGTAGTCCAAACCGCTTGATAAGGATCAATAGAATATTTAACAGTATTAGAAGCTGGATTTATCACTCTAATACGCACTTGTCCGTCACTAGCTCCTTTACAGCTTACATTCTTCTCAGCACCATATTTCTCAATACGCATTTGCTTGAATTTCTCAATATTCACTAATTGAGAAACTTGTGAAGCACAATATTGTGTAGCCTGTGCTACTTTAATATTATCCACAGCATAATCATTGCCTAAGTTACCATAACTTGCGGCCGCTGTATTTACAATCTTAACGATAAGAATACCATCGGTAAGACCTGTTAATTCAGCTTCGGTAAAGGTAACACTTACATTCTTCCAGCTTGTAGCATTCACAGTGCCTACATTCTTGCCACGAAGCAGATCTCCATCGCTCTTGTGTAATTCTACACTGAAACGAGGTGCTACTCCTGAAGTACTTGAAATAAGATTCAAGGCATCAAAACTTACAGTTATAGGAGTAAGAGCAGTTGCTCCTGTAATGCGTTTTTCATACACTAATTCGCTACTACCATTTCCTGCAATAGCCAAATAACGTCCTCCCGAAGGGTCAGTAGGCGATGGTACCCAAGAGGCATTAGTACCTACTTGTTTAGTAACTACATAATTACCATCAGCTAAGTCACCATCAGTCTTACACACTAAACCTGTAGTGGCTCCTGATAAGCACTCATTAGCACCTTTGCCAAAATCTTCTACGTATAGTACATTAGGCGTAGTAGCTGTATTCAAAGTTTTATAGTACACAGTAATAGAGTGCGTACCTGGCGCTAACCATCTACTGAAAGTATTACCTGCGATAGCTGTTTTACCACTACCATCTATACTGTATTCATAAGTTTGACTAGTAGTTGAAGCTATCGTTACAGTTACCATTCCATAACCATTATCACAACGATAAGTAATAGGGTTGGCAACGGTAAGAGTTGGTACGGTTTGCGCAACAATATTCACAGGGATAACAATACGGCAATCCTTACTATCTTTTACATACACATTACCTGAACCTCCCATAAAGCCAACGTTATTGGTTCCATAAGTAGTTTCTCCATCAAAACTATAACGGTAAGGAGGTGTACCTCCTGCAACATTGTTTACCGCTATTTTATATTGATTACTTGCATCGCAATCTTTATCGGCTACTACTCCTGCAAAAGCTCTAAGAGGATCTTTAGTAGGGGTAATTACAATAGGTTTCTGACTGTAAGTACATATATTACCCCCTACATTCGATTTCATTTCTATCTCATAGCTTCCTGCGGGCAAACCAGTAAATAATCCTCCTGAACTTGTCTTGAAAGCAGGTGTGATGCGATTACCATTATTATCTAACTTATACAAGTTAATAGTACGATTTTGGTGTTGGCTACCTGCTGGGAATATCATATTGATATGTCCACTATTAGGATTGCTTTCGCACTCAATTTCTTGAGTTACCGACAAGGTATAGCTATGTGGATCTGGTGGTGTAATCGTTACCTTGTTAGACAAAGCAAACTTACCATTATCCATATCACCTACTATAAATACATACTCTCCTACTTGGGTAATATTTGGTACATCTACATCTACGCTTGTTTGGTGTCCTAACTGTAATGCAATAGGTGTAGCAGAAGCAATTGCCGTTTGTTCGTCAGCAAATTGTTGTACTCCATTGATACTCCAAATATAGAAACGATAAGTAGGTTTACCTCCTTCAGCTTTAAGTTGTAATTTAGCAGTGTTACAATCTTTCCAACCTTTGAAGGCAGCAGTCATTGTCATTTCAGTGAGCTTATCTATCGTTACATTACCATTATACTCACAACCTGGTATTTGTACTGAGG
Source organism: Capnocytophaga sp. oral taxon 412 str. F0487 (assembly GCF_000271925.1). Taxonomy (NCBI): domain Bacteria; kingdom Pseudomonadati; phylum Bacteroidota; class Flavobacteriia; order Flavobacteriales; family Flavobacteriaceae; genus Capnocytophaga; species Capnocytophaga sp. oral taxon 412. The sequence continues at coordinate 8,965 of NZ_AJZR01000006.1, forward strand.
TAACCTTAATATCATAAGTATCTTGTCGCAAGTTAGGAATACGATAATCATTTGTATTGATATTGTCAGTTCTTAGAAGTACAGCTCCTTTGTAGATTTCTACCTTATAGTTTACACCACTAGTGCTAAGAGTTAATCTCACTGAACCTTGTGAATAGTTTGTTTCATCAATCTTATCAGTAAGGTTACCACTTAGTCCTGCTGTAAATACTTCAAAATAGAAGTTTTCATTACAATCTTTCAAGTGTAAACGATATTTACCAGCACTATTAGCTGTAAAGGTAGCGTTAGAATGTACCGGATTCCAACAATTATCATCGGTATTACGACAATCAGGAGAAGTTTCTGTACAACCTCCACTCCATTGTTGCCATTCAAAAGCAGTGTTTTTATAGCTTACCGTAATATTCTTACTTCCTCCTTGACAGAAGTAGAAGTGGCTTGTCCAACTACCATCACCAGGACAAGTTACCCCTATATTCTGAGCTTGTGCGCGAATAGGGTCAGTAGTAGGTGAAATACCTTGATAGTTGATAGTTTCTACTGTTACTACTGAAACTCCTTCACAAAAATTCGTTTTCTCTACTTTATAAACACCTGGTGAATTAGCAACAATTGATTGTTTTGTTTCTCCTGGTATGAGGCTTCCATTCTTATACCATTGATAACTTGTAAAGCCTCCTACAGCTTCAAAAGTCATCGCTCCAGTACCACAGAACACTTCCTGACGATTGCAATCCGTTGTATTTATGGTGATTGTTTCAGTACCTGCTTCCGTTTGTTGATTTCCTGTACAACCCGCAACTCCTCCTTCGTAGTCTATATTCATAGACGTTTTCAAGAAGTTCTCACAAGGTTTTAAAAAGTCATTACAATCGCCTACAAGTTTAAGAGGAATACGTATTGTACGAGCAGGGTCTCCTGCTTTAAGCGTAGATTGTAATTGTACGCCTCCTGCTGTACCTCCTATCACAAACTGATAGCTCTTAGTAGCATTGTTATAGCTACTTTGAGGATGAGGATTATTCACTGTGCCATCACCTGCCCCATTAAGGTCAGGGTTACCATTAGTAACTACGGTAGTATTAGCGGGAAGTTTTACATTTATAGTTGCTTTATTGATATTTTCTGAACCGTCGTTCTGATAAGTAAGTACATAGAAGAACTCCTGATTAGGGGTCAACTGAGTGATAGTATTTCCCGAAGTATCAGTATAACGATGGTTCGATTTTAGTTTAGTAGCGTTAGATTTCACTGTTACAGTGAAAGAACAACTAATGGTATTTCCTTTTACATCAGAAAACGCATAGGTAACGGTATGAACTCCTATATTGAAATAATATGGAGGTGTATGGCTCTTTGTAGTAGTGATAGTACCACTACAAGTGTTATAAGCCGAAGGCTCCTGCCAATTTACCGATTTACCACAGGCTCCCTGATCAGCAAAAACTGTAATATCATTAGGACAAGGTGTTCTAAACTTAATGGCATCACTTCCTGAAGCCACCTGTACAGTAGTAGATTTAGTGTATACTTTAGCATTACCACAACCTATACCTGGCTTCAAGTTATATTCAGCCAAATAGTGAGTAGTGGTCGTAATATCCTCAGAGAATGAAGGTCCCGATTGAAGTGGAGACGAAGTAGTTTTTTGTCCATTAGCATCAAGCTTAAACCATCGGATATCAAAAAGATGTCCTGATACTCCAAGAAATACTTTAACTGTATTAGTTTCGCATAATCCTGATTTATCCACTAATAAATAAGGATCAAAATCACCAGTACTATTTATCTCAATATCTTTATTTACTGTTTGGCAACGGTGAATAGTCCTCACCATATAGTGCCCCATAGGTAAATTAGAGAAAATATGATAATATTGGTTTTGTGACTGCTGGTAAGTTGCTTTTTTTACAAAAGTAGTTTGAGTAGAAGTAGCACTCGGTTTAGAGTACAGCTCATAGGTAACAGGGAAAGCCACTTGCTGTCCTGTTAAATCTACTGAAATCATACCAGTGTTGCTACCACTATTACATACTGCAGGGTTTAAAATAGGATTTATTTTTGTTAAATCTCCTATAGTAATTTCTCCGTAAATATTACCTCCTATGAAAGGGGTTGTAGGATCTGTTAATGACCAAATATCATAAATCCCCTTAGAATCGGTAAGAAAACCTAGTGTTGGAATTGCTCTATTACTATATAATCTATATTTTCCAGGTAATAAATTTGAAAAAGTTCCATTTGCTCCTTCCTTATAAATTTTAGTTCCATCAACCTTCACTGGTTCCCATCTACGCCTACCATTAGCATCCTCCACTTGTTTTTCTAAATATACTTGTTCTTGTCCATAGCTACGATAAGAAATAGAACGTCCTATATCATAGTTTATCTGTCCAACTTCACAATCGCGTTGATATTCTAATTTAGGAGTATAACGGATTGCAGGTAAAAAAATATCTTTTGTAGTAGTATTATTACAAACATCAGTAACAGTAATTCTGTAATTGCCAGAAGGTAGATTATTATAACCAAATGTACCTCCAGAGGAAGTAGTATATTCTATTGGATAGGTAATGGTACGTGTAACAGTAGCTGACCAAGCAATCTTGCCTTGATAAGTAACCGATTTAGTACCATCTACAGGAGCTATCTTAAATTTTAAAGGATAGTAATAATCATTTTGCAAGTTATAGAAACCAAAACCTCCTGTTCCTTCATAAGAACCATAGCCTATATTAATATTTTTCCAAATGTTATCAATCGGATTAGTAGATGTCTGTTTATTGTATATTACTTTTACTTCCGAAGTACAAGTACCTTTACAAGTAGATGGGTCAGTATAAGTGAGACGATAAAGTCCTTCTCCTGTACCACCATTTAGAGTAATAAGACCATTATGACCAGAAGTTATCCATTGTGCATGACCTGTAACAGGAATAGTTGCCAATGGAACATTTACCCAAGGACCTGCCGAGGTACCACTAGTACTTCGCTCTAATTTAAAGTTTTGTATCTCTTGCTTACTAGGCCATTCTATATAATATTTATAAGTTCCTCCATCTAAATTAGGAAGTTGTCTATTAGATTCAAAATATTTAACTTCATAATAAATCTGCAATAGTTTTTCAACAGTTCCACAAGTTCCTTTTTTATGGCGCTCATAGGAACGATTATTTGTAAATAATACTTCTGAAGAAGGACAAGAAGGTGTTGCTACTTGCTTGTCGTCCAATTTAACTCTTTCTACAATAGTATTTTTAGGTCCTTTTATAGTAATCTGTATTTCATCACCTTTACGCAGCTCGTGTGTATCTACTTCTACAGAGGTATTTCCATCATACTTAAGTTGTATTTTTTTATAGCGACGGCTTAAAATGCGTATTTCTGCATTTCCCTGCTGATTAAAATGATCTCTAAGTACTTCTCTACTCGCATAAGCGGGCAAAACAGCTCCTTTTTCCTTATCAACAAGTTCAATTTTAATCTTAAACCTATCGCAGTTTATTCCCAATCTGGTGAGATAACGCTTATTTGTTTTTATCTCAATACAATCAAAATTCTTTGTATCAGCAGGTATCTGTATATTCGGAAAACGACGTGTTTCCCCACAATCATTGTGTACATTTGTAATATCTCTTATTTGTACTTTTATAGTACTATTCTGAGGAATTCTATGCCCCGCATTACCTCTTACTTCTATATAATTATTACCTATAGGGCGAGTAAAACTTTGTGCAGGAACAAGTACTTGGTCATTCATATCAAGTAAAGTTACCTCAAAAGGACCAATTCCTCCACTAGGTATTCGGAATCTTACTCCTCCATTATCCTTTCCACAAGTAGGAGCTAAAGCCTGCAAGTTCTGGATATTCATTATCTTATAGCTAGAAATAACCTTTACGCTTTTAGCTTCAGAGTTTCCGTTTTTTGCATCATATACTGTTACCGTATAGTTACCAGGATTTAAACTAGTAAAAGTATATTGCCCTGAGGTACCTCCTGCCATTCTCTCTAAACCTGAATCAGTACCGTAACCCTCTAAGCGTACAAAATAACCTTCACTACCAGGCGCAGGACAACCCGAAGGAAGAGGTGATACTGGCTTTGCCTCTACCTTTAGCTGTGCATCGGAGTAACAAGTACCCGCCGTAGGCGTTACTTTTATGTCTATACATTGAGCTGACGCAACTCCTGCGAACATCAAAAACAAAATTGCTGATAAAAACTTTTTCATTATCATTAGTTATTAAACTATGGTATATAAAACTGCTATTCTTAAAACTAATATGTATATTATGTATACAGAGTTAGTGCGACAAAAGTAATCTTTTTTTTTTAATTACACATCATTAAAGTATATATTTTTACGTTTTTAAATCAAAAAAAATATAGGTTTTTCATTTCCAATATTTTACACTATGTTAAAGTCTTGTTAAAGTTTTACCCAAATGCATTTTAGATGTTTTTTAAGTTGTAAAAACTTTTCTTTTTGCAGAAATAAAATACGATTTCAATAATATTTTATCTAACAGATAATATAAGGCACATTAAAAATATCTATAGCGTTAAATTAAATATTGCTAAATTACTTTACATAAAAAGTGAAGAGATGTTTTCTATTTACGGCTACCTTCCTCGTGCAGGAAAATAGCCACAAATCCGATACACTTATTTTAAGAAGTTAGGCGTAATTAGTCTTTAAACCAGACTAATTACGCCTATTTTGTAGCGGGAACTGGACTCGAACCAGTGACCTTCGGGTTATGAGCCCGACGAGCTACCTACTGCTCTATCCCGCGATTTCTGGGTGCAAAAGTACAACCTTTTTTTTTATATACCAAAATTTTTTAGGTATTATTTTTTACACTTTTCACTCTTCTATATATACTCTCTTGATTCTGTGCGCCATAGAGGTAATAAGTTCATACGAAATTGTACCTGCCGATTCAGCTAATGTCTCAGCTGTATGGTCTTTATCAAATACAATTACCTCTCCTCCCTCTTCACAAGGAATATTAGTAACGTCTACCAATATCATATCCATACACACATTACCTATAATAGGCGCCTTCTTCCCATTGATAAATACAAAGCCTTTCCCCTTACCGTAAATACGGTTGATTCCATCAGCGTGACCTACTGGTATAGTGGCTGTTTTAGTAATATGGTCAGCAATGTAACCTCGATTATAGCCTAAACTATCACCTACTTGCAAAGTGTGTATTTGTGAGATAACGCTTTTGAGAGTCATAATAGGCGTAAGATATTGTTGTAGCTGAGCGTCATTGGCAAAGCCGTACATTCCTATACCACAACGCACCATATCAAACTGAGCGTGGGCATAATTCAGTATACCTGAAGTATTACACTGGTGGTAAATTACTTTATGAGAGAAAGTTTTGTTTATCTTTTCTTGAAAAGCAATAAAAGTCTTAATCTGATTTTCAGTAAACTCTTTCTCATTCATATCCTCTGAAGCCGCTAAATGAGAATAAGCCGTTTTCACTGTCACCGTAGTATTATTTTTTAACAAAGTAAGCTCTTGGTCTATTTCATTTAAATCAAACCCCAAGCGATTAAGCCCTGTGTTACATTTAAGGTGCACAGGATATTTTACCAAATGGTGTTTCTCAGCATACTCCAAGAATAGCTTTGTAATACGCTGTGAATATAATGTCGGTTCTAATTTATATTTTACAATATCATCAAAATTAATAGGTTGTGGGTGTAACACCAATATAGGAAGTGTAATACCTGCTTCTCTCAAAGCTTTACCTTCGGAAGTGTAGGCAACTGCAAAGTAATTCGCCAATCCTTTCTTTTGCAAATGTAAAGCTATAGGCACCGAATTATTCCCATAAGAGGAAGCTTTTACCACTCCCAAAAACAAAGTTGTAGGTTTGAGTCGGCTTTTTAAGTAAAGAACGTTTTTTTCTAAGGCGGTAAGGTTAATTTCTAAAACGGTTTCTTCTGTTTTCATTTATTCTTCAATTTTTCTAACATTAATTTTGTTTGCTCTGAAAGTACTAATTTTCCTGAAATAGCTGCATTATTTATGAGTTCTTGTTCCCAATGCTCAGTGTGTTGCCAAGTGATGCGTTTCATTTCCGACAAAGCTACTGGATTGGATTTCAGAAGCGTATCTATAAAATGGTCTATCGCTTCGTCCATATCTTTTGTATTTTCGAACACGCGAGCAATCAACCCTTTTTGTTGAGCCCAATAAGCACTTTTCCATTGGTCAGGAGCCATAAAAAGTTCGTTGAGTGTTGCTTGTCCGGCCTTACGTAAGATTGCAGGAGCAATCACAAAAGGACCTATGCCCAGTGAAAGTTCCGATAGCTTGATACTCACTGCTTCGGTAGCAAACACATAGTCTAAGGTAGCGAGTAAGCCCACTCCTCCACCAACAGCCTTGCCTTGAGCGCGCCCAATAATAAGTTTTTTACAGCGACGCATCGCTAAAAAAAGATGCGCAAAGCCCTCAAAGAATCGTTTTCCTTCTTCTTCATTGCTAACGGCTAAGAGTTCATCAAAAGAAGCTCCTGCACAAAAGGCTCTATCTCCTTCACTTTTGAGAAGTATAATGCTCACTTCTTCATTTTCAGAAAGCGCATCAATTTCTTTAGTAAGTCTGTTTAGCAACTCCAAAGGAAAGGAATTCGCATTAGGATGTCCAAAAGTAGTAACAGCCAGTTTTTTATCTATTTTCGTATACAACGAACCTTGCAATCTATCAGTCATTGTTATTATAAATTTATGGCAAAAGTATAACTTTTTTCGCAAATAGGTTTGGTAATTAGAAAAAATATTTTACCTTTGCGCTTGCAAACGGGGATGTAGCTCAGTTGGCTAGAGCGTTTGGCTGGCAGCCAAAAGGTCGTGGGTTCGAGCCCCATCTTCTCCACAAGCAAAAAAGATGATTAAAAGTTCTACTTTTAATCATCTTTTCTTTGTTTATTCTTCTTCTGTCTGCGAAGCTCACTCTGTTTATCTTTCGACATTCCTTCATTCACTGTTCATTTGCCCGAGCAACTTACACCGTTTATTTTTCGTTATTCCTTCGTTCTTTGTTCATTTGCCCGTGCGGCTCGCACCGTCTTTTGTTCGTCTTTTGTTCGTCTTTTGTTCGTCTTTTGTTCGTCTTTTGTTCGTCTTTTGTTCGTTATTTCATTATCTGCTCTTGTGGTTCACACCGTTTTTTGTTCGTTCATTTTTTTGTCTCACTTTTCCGTTACTACACTCCCTCTCCTTTGGAGAGGGCTGGGGAGAGGATATTTTGTTCGTCTTTCCTTCATCTGCCCGTAGGGCTCGCACCGTCTTTCATATAAGTTTTCTATAAGCTAAGCATACCTTATTCTGGCATTATTGACATTATCGACGTTATTAGTTTTTTCTCTCATTCCATTATCAATAAAAAAATCCGACCTATTGCTAAGTCGGATTTTTGTATAATATAGGTAGTGATTAACCACCAAAGTCGTCGAAACGAATGTTTTCATCAGGCATACCAAAGTCTTGACCCATTTTCTGAACGGCTTTGTTCATCATTGGAGGACCGCAGAAGTACAATTCTATATCTTCTGGGGCTTCGTGTTTGCTCAAATACTGTTCAATTACAGCGTTGTGAACAAATCCTAAGAAACCATCGCCTTCAGGATCATTAATATCTTTCTTCACTTTCCAATTATCTTCAGGTAGTGGTTCAGAAAGTACAATAAAGAATCTAAAGTTAGGGAATTCGCGCTCTAATTCACGGAAATGTTCTACATAGAACAACTCGCGTTTTGAACGACCTCCGTACCAATAAGTAACTTTCCTATTAGTTTTTAAGGTTTTAAAAAGGTGATACAAGTGCGAACGCATAGGCGCCATACCAGCTCCCCCTCCTACATATAACATCTCAGCGTTAGAATCATTGATGAAGAATTCGCCATAAGGTCCTGAGATGGTTACCTTGTCACCTGGTTTACGTGAGAAGATATAAGAAGAAGCTACCCCAGGATTTACGTCCATCCATCCTCCTTTAGCTCTATCAAAAGGAGGCGTAGCGATACGCACATTCAACATTATACGGCGTCCCTCTGCTGGATAGGAAGCCATAGAGTAAGCACGCTCTGCCGGTTCTGGATTCTTCATTACAAGAGGCCATAACTTAAACTTATCCCACTCCATTCTGAATTTATCGGGCTCTCCTGGGTGTTCTTTAGGGTGTGCAGTGATGTCAATATCGGAATATTTCACTTCACAAGCAGGAATTTCAATCTGAATGTATCCTCCTGGTTTGTAGTCCATATCCTCTGGGAGTTCTACCACAAACTCTTTAATAAACGAAGCCACATTATAGTTGCTCACTACAGTAGCTTCCCATTTTTTGATACCAAACACTTGCTCTGGTACGCCTATTTGCATATCTTGTTTTACTTTCACTTGGCAAGCTAAACGCATACCTTCTTTGAGTTCCTTCTTTGTAAAGTGAGGCGTTTCTGTAGGAAGAGCCTCTCCTCCTCCCTCATACACGTGGCATTTACATTGTAAACAAGACCCCTTACCACCACAAGCTGATGGCAAGAAAATCTTCTCGTTACCCAAAGTAGAAAGCAATGAACCGCCGATAGGTACTTCAATTACTTTGTCTTTATTAATTGTAATTTTCACAGGTCCCGATGGGGTTAGTTTCTGTTTTACGTAAAGCAAAATAGCTACTAACAGCAGGATTATTACCAATAATCCTATTACCGTTACCGTAATAGTTGTTAATATTTCACTTGCTAATATCATTGCTTAAATCTTTTGTGTTATGAGCTAATTTATCAGTTTTAACTTCTTGTTGGATAGTAGTCTCTTGTTTAGGAGCTTCTTTAGCTTCCTTTTTGCTGCTACCACCTGTAAGCATACCACCAAAACTCATAAAGCCGATAGCCATAAGCCCTGTAGTGATAAAGGTGATACCCAAGCCACGCAAGGGTGCAGGTACGTGTGAATAACGTATTTTCTCACGGATAGCTGCTAACGCTAAGATAGCGATAGCCCATCCCAATCCTGAACTGAACCCGTAGGCTACTGAAAGACCAAAAGAGTGAATAGTTTCCTCACGTGATTGCATAAAGAGTGACCCTCCCAAGATAGCACAGTTTACGGCTATCAAAGGCAAGAAAATACCCAACGAGTTATATAACGATGGAGAAAACTTCTCTACAATAATCTCTACCAACTGCACCATCGTAGCTACAGTGGCAATGAATAAGATATAGGTAAGGAAGCTCAAATCATAATTAGCATACTCTGGACCTAACCAAGCTAAAGCACCTTCTTTGAGGATATACTGGTTCAACAAGTAGTTCATAGGTACGGTAAGAGTCTGTACAAAAATAACAGCAACTCCTAAGCCTATGGCAGTAGATACTTTTTTAGATACAGCCAAGTACGAACACATACCTAAGAAGGTAGCGAAAATCATATTCTCTACGAATACCGATTTAAAAATCAGTGTTAAATATTCTAACATTTTCTTTTCTTTTTAAATGATTAATGACTGTCTTCTATCAAGGCTTTATTACGTGAACGTTGTACCCACACTACTATACCGTAAGTTACTAATGCCATAGGCGCTAACAACATAAAACCGTTGTTTTCATAGCCCCAAGCATATACACCTGTTTTCTTAATAGGGTCTCCTAATACTTGGAAACCGAGCAAAGTGCCTGAACCTAATAGTTCACGGAAGAAGGCGACGATAAGTAAAGCGATAGAATAACCACCTGCATTACCAATAGCATCTAAGAACGATTTTCCTGGAGGATTTCCTAAGGCAAACGCCTCAAAGCGTCCCATCAAAATACAGTTAGTGATGATAAGCCCTACATATACCGATAGCTGTTTGCTAAGGTCGTACACATAGGCTTTCAGCACAAAGTCCACCACGATTACCAAAGCAGCTGCTACAATTAGCTGGGCAATGATACGGATTTTAGGTGGTATTACATTTCTAAGTAAAGAAATGGTTACGTTACCCATTACAAGTACAAAGGTAAAAGAAAGGCTCATTACAATAGCGGCTTTCAATTGGGCTGTAATTGCCAAAGCAGAACAGATACCCAACACTTGTACCGTTACAGGGTTGTTATCCCATAGAGGGTCGGTTACTAATTTTGTATCTTTTTTTGATAGTCCCATAGTCTCTTATTTGTTTAAACTTTTAATATAGGATATATAAGGCTCTATGCCATCGCGTATCATTGCTTGCACTCCATTACCAGTAAGGGTAGCTCCTGCAATAGCATCTATTTTTCCATCTTCTTTACGTTTGTTTTCAGGGTCACCATTGCTTTTTGAAATTTGAATGCTTTGGAAATTACCTGCAGCATCCAATAAATGTTCCCCGATAAAGTCGTCCATAAAGAAACGTTCTTTGATATTGGCTCCTAAACCAGCAGTTTCTCCTTTATGGTCAAAGAAAACGCCACGTACGATAAGGTCTTTATCTACGGCTATATATCCCCAAATAGCATCCCACAAACCACGTCCGTTTACGGGAATGATGTAGAGGGTAGTTCCATCTTTTTCACCTACATAAAGAGGCAAACCTTCGCGATGACCATTGAAGTTGATAAGGTCGTTAGCACCTTCTACTTTTTCAGCGGTATTTCCTTTGATAAGGTATTGTTCTTTCACATAGTTAGGGAACTGTTTTTCAGCATCAGTTGTAGAAAGAAACTCTACTTTACCACCTCCGAGCTCACCTTGGTTGTGATTTACACCCATAGCGTAGAGAATGTTTTGTTTCTTTTCTAACTTTTTATTGTTACTGATATCGCTGCTCAATGCTGACGAAATACCAGCGAGCAAAGCTCCTACGATTACCACCATTATAATGGCGAAAATCACTGTATACGAATTACTTTCTGTTTTTACTGCCATAATTTATGCGGTTTTAGTAACTGTTTTTAAACGTTTTTTACGACGAGATACATTAGCTTGTACTACGAAGTGGTCGATAGTAGGAGCCAATACGTTCATTAATAGGATAGCAAGCATTACCCCTTCAGGGTAAGCAGGGTTGAAGCAACGGATAGCAATTGCGATGAAACCTGCTAAGAACCCGTAGATATACTTTCCTTTCGTAGTTTGTGCTGCTGTAACTGGGTCGGTAGCCATAAATACAGCTCCGAAAGCCAAACCTCCAATGAGCAAGTGTTGATAAGCTGGTACACTCCAAATAGTGTAGAACTGAGTACCTACCATACTTGGTGCTAAAGCATTGAAGATAGCGCCCATTACCCAAGCTCCTATAAACATACTAACCATCACACGCCAAGAAGCAATTTTAGTATAGATGAGGAATAAACCTGCTAAGAGGATAATGATAGTAGAAGTTTCACCTACTGAACCTGGGATAAACCCGAAAAGAAGGTCAGAATCGGTGTAGTGAATAGGGTGTCCTTGTGCCAAGTTACCCAAGATGGTTTCGCCTGAAACCGCATCTAAGTTTGCTCCAGAAGCAATTTCTTTAGAACGATCTAATACACCTGTTACCCATACTTTATCCCCTGTCATTGAAGTAGGATAAGCAAAGAATAAGAAGGCGCGAATGGTAAGCGCAGGGTTTAAGATATTCATACCTGTACCTCCGAATACCTCTTTACCAATGATTACTCCAAAGGCTACTGCTACAGCAAGCATCCAAAGTGGAATATCTACTGGAACGATAAGTGGCACCAACATACCGGTTACCAAGTATCCTTCCTCTACTTCGTGACCACGAATGGTAGCAAAGATAAACTCAATGCCCAACCCTACTACGTACGACACTACTACAAGAGGAAGTACTTTTATAAAACCAATACTAAAGTTTGTCCAATTCCAAAAATCTCCACTACAAAAAGCTAAGCCTTCAGCGGGGTGTGTTAAGTGACCGAAAGCCACTTCGTGCTGGTAACCTATATTGAAAATACCGAAAATCAAACAAGGAATTAGTGCCAAAACCACCATATTCATTGTTCGTTTTAGGTCGTCAGCAGCCTTAATGTGGGTACCTCCGTGGGTTACCTCATTAGGCGTATAGAGGAAGGTGTGGAGCGCGTTGAAAGTCGTCTCCATCTTCGTTCCTTTATACTTTTCTTTTAATGTATTTAATTTACTTTTTAAACTCATTTTCTTGATGATAAGTAATTATTCTTTTTTATTGATTTACGAATTAGTTTTAAAGCCCAATCGTAATGACTTGATGTTGCCGAAACTAAATAAGAACCTAACGAAGTTGTCTTCGTCCAAGGATATCTTTTCTTTGTAAAAAGTTCCTCATCAGTATGACTTTCTATAATATGAAAAACCTTACTATGTGAATCTTTAAATAGAGAAAACATTTTAGAAAACGGTACTTTTTGGCAACTCTTCCATATCTCTCGATTTAATTTAGGAGTGTCTTTCATAGTATAACCCTCTTTGGGTATTTTAGGTTTACCTCCTTTCATTCCTTCCTCATACCAAGATAAAAAAAGCAAATGCCAATGATATAAATGCCCGAGTACATCTCGGAGATTTCGATTCATTGTTCCCTTAGGAAACTCCTTTTCTCGTTTGTCTTCGGGAATAGTATCAATCAAAGAAATCAATTCATTGTAATTTCTTTCTGCTGATACTACAAGCCCTAATTTAGATTGCGGACGTGCCATAATGTTTAGATTTTACTTTTCAATAAGTCATAAACAGTTTTATCAATACTGAGATATTTTATAAAATCTTCGGTATCAAACTCTATCTTATCTTTCTTATTCTTTTTTGCTGTAGCGTTAGAAACTGAAAGATAATACTCATTAGCCGAGGTATATAAGGTAAAAACACTATGGTTAGTTCCTTTATCACCTCTTTGAATAACTGTAAAAAGTTGTTCCCAATTACCTTGTTCAGCTTGTTGTTTAAAGTCACTTACATTTTCTATATAAGAAAAAGCAGGTAATTCTTCTTCTTTAAACCACTCATCTGCAAGCTCGTTAAAAGGCTCTTTAGCTCTACCTACAGAGGCAACTATTCCCATAATCACAATTACTAAGAATTCAATTACCCAAATAATGGTAAGGAAAACTCCACTCACAGTATTCCCCTTTATAGCCCACGTCCCTTCTTCATTGATAAGTCCTATCAATCCAAAAAGGTCTGATGGATGCCCTAATAAGTACAGCAATTGTTCAATTTGCACATTACTTACGGCTACACCTATTTGCTTATTACCATACACTTCACTCGTATTGATAGCCAAATCAGCCCATACTACCCATTGCAGATAATAAGCAACAAGTGATGCTATGAGAGCAAACAAAATAGCTAAGCCATAATTACGTACTTTACCCAATCTAACTACTAAATAACCAACAGTAAAGGCTATAGCAAAACCAAAACCAAATGTTACTAAGAAGTTAAGATATATAATTGGAATATACCATATTAAGTACGCATAAATAGTTGCCAATATAGGCAATACTATTGTACATACTAATATGAAATACACAAATGATATAGGTGAAAACTTCCCTGAAGGTTTGTAATAATTAGACATATTTCAATTATTTAAAACTGTTTACTTACTTTTATATGAATCAACCTAATTCCGCCATCATTAAATCAAGTCCATCTCTGATAATTTGCTGATGTGGTTGTTTAGATACACATACAAATTCAGTAAGTGCAAAATCTTCTGGTGCTACTTCGTAAGCTCCTAAGTTTTCCAACTCGTCCAAATCCTTATACAAGCAGGCTTTAAGCAGTTGCATCGGATAAATATCCAACGGGAAAACCTCTTCGTACATACCTGTTACCACAAAAGCACGTTGTTCACCATTGGTATTGGTATTGAGGTCGTACTTTTTCTTAGGGTTCAACCACGAGAAAGTAAGCGAACGTGTAAGCGAAATCTTGTTGGTTACTGGTTTTGCCCAACCGAACAAATCATAATCATTTCCTTCGGGAATTGCTGTAATTTGGTCGTCGTAAAAACCTAAGAAGCCTGTTTCACTCACCTTAGTACCAGTAAGCACATCACCGCTAATAATACGGGTTGCAGCCACGTCTTTTACCTGGCTACCCACGACGCCACTGATTTGAGCTCCAGCAAGGGCTGTAACATAGTGAGGTTTCTCAATGCGCGAACCTGTAAGAGCTACTGTACGGGTGAGGTTCACTTTACCTGTTAAGAAGAGTTCTCCTATCACCACCAAATCTTGAGGCGTTACTACCCATACCACTTCACCTTTGTTTATCGGACTGATTTGGGCAATTTGTGTACTGACGTTCCCTGCTGGGTGAGGTCCTGACACATTGTGCACCACTATGCCCTTAAGGTTGCGGAAAGGTGACAACGAGCTGTCTTTGAAAACGGACACGTGTACTTTCCCTGTGGTGAGTTTAGCTAAGGCGGTAAGAGCGGTTTGCAGTGCTTGCTCTTTTCTTTTGAGCACATAGTCGTAATCGGGAGCGAGCGGATTGGTTTTGCAAGCCGACACAAAGATAGCCTTAGGCTTCCCGTCGGGATTGGCAATCACGTCATAAGGGCGTTGTTTGATAAAAGGCCAGCAACCTGATGAAAGGAGGTGTGCCTTAATATCTTCACCCTGCATCTCTTCTACGTCTTTCTTCCCATAGTCTTTGAAGGTTTGTTCTTGACTGGGCGCAATGTGTATTTCCAACACTTTACGACGCTCACCTCGTACAATCTCCTTAATGGTACCACTTACCGGAGAAGGGAACAAAACACGCTCATCACTCTTTGAAAAGAATAGTGCTTCACCTGCTTTCACTTCATTACCCTCACGCAATAAAAGCTTAGGAATAACACCATGAAAATCACTGGGTTTAATACCATACAAAGAGGCAAGCGGAAGCTGTTGTGTAGTTTTATCAGCTTCGCCTTCCAAGTGTATGTCTAACCCTTTTCGAATGCGGATGTCGTTTGACATATAAATAATATTAGTTAGTTTTATTAAATTAGGTGCAAATATACAAATTTATTTTTGATTTAAAATAATCTACTCCTTTTTTTTAGCTCAACATATGAAATTTACGTATAATATCTTCCTATTTCACAGCTAAAAAATAGCCCCCTATTTCATCTATAAACTTTTAAAATTCAATATTTAAACTACTATTCTTTACCTTTCCCTCTCCTAAAATCTTTATTCATAAAAAATACCCCTAAAAGTATCTAAACTTTTAGGGGTATTTTATTCTTTTAATTAACATCTGCTCAATATAACAAATATTATTTTCTATTACCTGCGGTGCTACAGCGTTCTGAGGCACAACATCACCTCCTTACATCAAACTTACATTAGTTTAATGGAATCTCGTGTCTAATTTTATATATTCTAAGAACTCCTTTCTTACCTCAGGGTCTTTAAATTTACCACCAAACTCAGCAGTAACCGTACTGCTATCAATATCTTCTATACCGCGAGAGTTCACACATAGGTGTTTGGCATCTATAATACAAGCCACATCTTCGGTACCGAGAGCGCGTTGCATCTCTTGTACTATTTGCATCGTAAGACGTTCCTGCACTTGCGGACGTTTCGCATAGTACTCTACAATACGATTCATCTTCGAAAGCCCTAACACTTTACCGTTAGAAATATAGCCCACGTGAGCACGCCCCACAATAGGTAACAAGTGGTGTTCACAAGTGGAATACACTACAATATTCTTCTCTACCAACATCTCACCATAATGGTAAGAGTTCTCGAAAGTAGACATCGAAGGTTTGCGCTCTGGTAATAAGCCTCCAAAAATCTCTTTTACAAACATCTTAGCTACACGTCTGGGAGTGCCTTTCAAACTATCATCGGTTAAATCCATTCCCAAAGTATGCAAAATAGCACGTACGTGAGTTTCTATTTCCGCTATCTTTTCGGTTTCACTCATCTGAAAAGCATCTGCTCTAAGTGGTGTAACTGCCGAAGTTGCTATATGGTTATCTCCTAATATATCTTCTTCTTGATTTTTATTCATTGTTCTTTATCTTATGAAAGTGCAAAAGTACTAATTATTACTCAAAGGTTAAAACTTTTTTGTGTTTTACATCTTGATTGGTAATTGCCAAACGTATCACTTCTTCCATATCCGTTACATAATGAAAAGTAAGTCCTTTAAGGTATTCTTGCTTGATTTCCAAGATATCTTTCTCGTTGTCTTTGCACAAAATATATTCTTTAATACCTGCGCGTTTCCCTGCCAAAATCTTCTCTTTAAGTCCACCTACCGGTAGTACCTTTCCACGCAAAGTAATCTCTCCGGTCATTGCCAAGTGTTTTTTCACTCTTTTTTGAGTAAAGAGCGACATTAGTGAGGTAAGCATCGCAATACCCGCACTCGGGCCATCTTTAGGGGTTGCCCCTTCGGGTACGTGTATATGCACATCGTAACTATCAAAGAGTTTCACATTGAGGTTATAGCGCTCAGCATTGGCTTTTAGGTATTCCAAAGCAATAGTAGCCGATTCTTTCATCACCTGACCTAAATTACCCGTGATATTAAGCACCCCCTTACCTTTCGATAAGGCAGATTCTATAAACAGAATATCTCCTCCTACACTCGTCCACGCCAATCCAGTAACTACGCCAGCTACCTCGTTATCTTCGTATTTATCGCGTTCTAAGCGGGCAGGTCCCAATATTTTTTCTATGGTCTCTATGGTAAGTTTAGGGTCATAGGCTTCTTCCATTGCTAAGTTTTTAGCTCCGTAGCGCACTACTTTCGCTATTTCTTTTTCCAAAGCGCGTACTCCCGATTCGCGAGTATAACCTTCCACAATATGTTCTATTTCCTTTTTGCCTAATTGCAAGTCAGTAGTTTTCATACCGTGTTCTTTGAGTTGCTTAGGTAATAAGTGGCGTTTAGCTATCTCGGTCTTTTCCTCTATGGTATAACCCGTTACGTTGATGAGTTCCATACGGTCTAGCAAAGCAGGCTGTATGGTCGAAAGGTCGTTCGCAGTAGCGATGAACATCACCTTAGAAAGGTCGTACCCCATCTCGAGGAAGTTGTCGTAAAACTCTTTATTTTGCTCAGGGTCGAGCACTTCTAGCATAGCCGAAGAAGGATCGCCTTGGTAACTATTGTTTCCTAATTTATCTATCTCATCTAATACAAATACAGGATTAGAGGTCTTAGCTTTTTTAAGCTGTTGCAAAATACGCCCCGGCATTGCCCCGATATAGGTTTTGCGGTGACCGCGTATCTCTGCCTCATCGTGCAAACCTCCTAACGACATACGCACGTACTCACGGCTCAAAGCCTTGGCAATAGAGCGTCCTAAGGAGGTCTTCCCTACCCCAGGAGGTCCATAGAAGCACAAGATAGGTGATTTCATATCATTACGGAGTTTAAGCACCGCCAAATACTCTATGATACGGCGTTTCACCTCTTCTAATCCGTAGTGTTCCTTATCAAGAATTTTCTGAGCGCGTTTTAGGTCAAAGTTGTCTTTAGAATACTCATTCCAAGGCAATTCCAATAATACTTCTAAGTAATTACGCTGAATGCCATAATCTGGACTATTAGGATTGGTACGTTGCAATTTGCTCAATTCCTTTTCAAAGAGCTCTTTTATCTTGTCGTCCCACTTCTTGGTTTTAGCTTTCTTTTTCAGCTCTTCCATCTCTTGCTCGTACGACACGCCTCCTAATTCTTCCTGAATGGTGCGCATCTGCTGGTGCAAGAAGTATTCACGCTGTTGCTGGTCGATATCAATACGCGTTTTCGACTGTACTTCGTTACGCAAGGTAAGGCGTTGCAAGTCGATATTCAAATATTTTAAGATAGCCGTAGCACGCTCTTTCAGCTCATCAATTTCCAATACGCCTTGCTTTTCCAAAACAGTAGCATTCATATTGGACGATATAAAGTTAATCAGGAACGATGTGCTCTCTATATTCCTAATAGCAAAAGCCGCTTCCGAAGGGATATTCGGATTTTCTTGCACAATCTTGATAGAGAGGTCTTTCACAGCTTCAATAGTCGCTTCAAACTCCTTATCGTTCGCATCGGGTTTCACATCCGGCATCTCTTTTATCATCGCTTTGATGTACGGCTTTTCTTCTACAATACTCTCTATCTCGAAGCGCTTTTTACCCTGAATGATAATAGTTACATTGCCGTCAGGCATTTTCAAAACTCTGAGAATACGGGCTACCGTACCAAAACGGAAGAGGTCTTTACCCTCGGGTATTTCGGTCTTCTCGTCTAATTGAGCTACAACACCAATAGTCTTAGTAGTAGCATATGCCTCGTTGATAAGGTGAATAGACGCATCTCTCCCCGCACTGATAGGCACTACTACTCCTGGAAATAACACAGTGTTTTTCAAGGGAAGAATAGGTAACACGTGTGGTATGCGTTCGCGTTCTATCTCTTCTTCATCTTCCAAAGTAAGAAGCGGAATGAACTCTGTATCTTCGTCTATATGTTCAGCCAAAAGGCTGTCAAAATTTCCTATATTCATATTTAGATCGTTACTATATGCCATTTTGTCAGCAATCACTTGTCTATATAAATACCCTCATTATATCTATACAGTTTAAAATCAATTTCTTATATACTACAAAATGTACATTGCTCCCTATGTATTACAATAGGTGTGCCATAAAAATTACCTCCTTCTTACTTTCTTCTTTACTCCGTCTTTACCGTCACACTCCCCCTATTACCTAGTGCCTAAGGACTATCATCTATTCCTTTTTATTTCGTATCGAAACTCCGTTTTTAACATTTTTTGCATTGTTGTATTATATTATGAATCAACTATTTATACACCCTTTCTATACCAATCGTCCAAGATTCGTATAAGCTTCCTATAAGCTTTCTATAAGCTAACCACACCTCTCTTACGGCTTATTTTTTACCTTTTACCTCAATACACTCTTCCGTTCTTCTCCGTTTCCTTCCGAATACTCCTAACCGTCCCAACACATCGCTTTTTCATCTCAAACTTTGGCAAAGTTCAATAAACTGATAATATTTCCTCTTTTCCAAATTTTCCAATTCTCTCATTTTCGAATTCTCTAATTACCCCCGCCTGTACGGCTCGTACTACCCTACTTCATCATAAAACTCCTCTCTAAGTTTTCACGGTGGTTAGGGTGCGCTATTGCAATCAATGCCTTAGCCCTTTCACATAAATTCTTGCCAAAAAGCTCAGCCACACCATATTCAGTAACGATATACTGCACGTGAGCACGAGTGGTTACCACACCTGCCCCTTGTTTGAGAAAAGGCACAATCTTGCTCTCTCCTTTGTTTGTGGTCGAAGGAAACGCAATGATTGATTTTCCTCCTTCGCTAAGCATTGCACCTCTTACAAAGTCTATCTGTCCACCAAATCCTGAATAAATAGCCGTTCCAATAGAATCAGCACATACCTGTCCTGTAAGATCCACCTCTATTGCTGAATTGATAGATATCATTTTCGGGTTCTGACGTATCACCGACACCTCATTAGTATACGAAGCTTCAGCTATTTCCACTGATGGATTTTTGTCAATAAAATCATATAACTCTTGTGTTCCCATCACAAACGAAGCTATAATCTTGCCTTTGTCTATCTTCTTTTCATAACCATTAATCACGCCCTTTTTCACCAAATCAAGCACTCCTTCTGTGAGCAGTTCTGTATGAATACCTAAGTTTTTTAGGTGTCCCATCTCTCCCAAAGTAGCATTAGGAATGTTACCAATACCCAATTGCAATGTACTACCGTCCTCAATAAGAGGCACAATATGTCGGGCTATTTGTTTTTCAATAGTATCAGGTTCTGTAAGATGCAATGAGAAGATAGGAGCATCGTGTTCCACTAAGAAGTCTATTTCATCAATATGTAGAAGGGCGTCACCGTAAGTACGAGGCATTTGCTTGTTTACTTTTGCAATCACATATTTTGCATTGCGTATCGCCGATTTACAAGCCTCTACACTCACACCCATAGAACAAAAACCAAACTTATCAGGAGGCGATACTTGTATAAGCACTACATCCACTTTAACGTGCTTCCTATCAAATAATAAAGGCATATCACTTAAAAAAATAGGGGTATAGGAACCATTCCCATTTTTCATAATATCTCGCACATTCCTCGACAGAAAAAAAGAATTTACATAAAAACTATCCTTGTATTTAGGGTCAGCATAAGGAGCGTCTCCCTCAATGTGAATGTGCCCTATACTTACATTGCGTAGTTCTGATGAACGCTCTACAAGAGCATCTACAAGTATTTCAGGTACAGCAGCGCCTCCGTGAATATAAACAAAGTCACCACTCTTTACAACCTTTAAGGCTTCTTGAGCAGTCGTAATTTTTGCCATTTAAAATAATATTAGTTAATGGCTCAAAAGTACTACATTAAATCCAATTGGCAAAATAATTAGTAATATAATTTTTTTTAGTACCTTTGTCCCCAATTTTAAAAACGAAGTATTATGTATCCACCTGAATTGGTAAAACCAATGATAGAAGAACTAACAGCGGTTGGTTTTGAAGAATTAAAAACAGCTGAGGCTGTAAAAGAAGCATTGAAAAGAGCAGGTACTACCCTAGTGGTAGTAAACTCTGTATGCGGTTGTGCTGCCCGTAATGCGCGCCCTGCAGTAATCTACAGTTTGCAAAACGCTAAGAAACCCGACCATCTTACCACTGTTTTTGCTGGGGTCGATAGAGAGGCTACTGAAGAAGCTCGTAACTTTATGCTTCCTTTTCCTCCCTCCTCTCCTAGTATAGCTCTGTTTAAAGATGGTGAATTAGTGCATATGTTGGAACGCCATCATATCGAAGGTAGAATGGCTGAAGCTATCGCTGAAAATCTCCAACAAGCCTATAATGAATTTTGTTAATCAATTTTCATTTCTAAAAAATCCTTTTGTGATACCAAAGATATCACAAAAGGATTTTTTAATACTGATTAGGAATACGCTCTGCCCCTTCAATAATAAAGTCGGTTAAGCGTTGTAAGTAGATATTAATTTGCGGGTCAGTTACATTAAACAGCAATACAATTACCAGTTGCTCATTTGGGTATACTGATAGCCAACCGTAACCTCCCACTCCCATTCCTGTGTGTCCAAAATAATCACGCCCATTCCAGTCTCGCTGGTTTTGCCAACATATACCATAACTCACCTCAGTATCATCAAAAGTACATTGCTTTTTTAGCATCTCGTTTTCTATAGGCTGAGAAAGAAAATTATGGCGCTCTATAGCAATTCCCATTTTAGCAATATCGTTAGAAGTAGAAAGAAAGCCTCCTCCTGCCAGCTTAAAGTAGTTATTCACATCAGGAGCTTTGGTGAGTCCTCCTTTTTTAGACCTTGAATAAGGTGTAGCCTCGTCTTTAATTATTTTTCCTCTATCAGGGAAAGTGCGCCACATATTTAAAGGCTTAAACACTTCCTCTTTAGCCACATTCTCAAACTTCTCATTCAAACACTTTTCTATAGCCAATGAAATCAAATTTATACCGTAGCTACTATACAAAAACTTTGTTCCTGGTGCCGACTGTAATATGTCATCTTTAAATAAATTCACTCCCTGTTCAATACTGTAAGCTTTATTTAAAGTATATTCATTAGCCCTATAAGTGCGTATGCCTGCTAAGTGTCCTGCAAGTTGTTTCACGGTAAAATCAAAAGGCTTTTGCGGGTAATCAGGTATATATTCATAAATTGAAGTATTCCAGTCAAACTTCTTTTGCTCTTGCAGTCTAGCCAATACCATTCCTGTAATAGCTTTCGACATACTCGCTACCCTAAATAGCGTATTCTTAGGGTCAATAGTTGTCTTTTTGGTAATATCAGCATATCCATAACCTCTTTGCCATATTATTTTTCCTTGTTTGGCTACAGTTACAGAGGCTCCTGGTATAATTTGTTCTTGTATTAGGTATTGTAATATTTTCTCAGCTTCAGTACGTGCATCGTCAAACGAGATTACTTCAGAAGGATTTCTTTTAAATACATCTACATCTTGAAGTTTCTTTTGTGCAAATAATGAATTAAAAAATGAAATAATAGTGCTAAACAAAACAATAAGTATTAGTTTTTTCATAAATTATTAACAAATGCTATTTTTTCATTATTTCAGCTACTTTCTCCCCTATTTTAGCAGGCGAATCTACTACGTGAACACCACATTCGCGTAAAATACGTTTTTTAGCTTCAGCAGTATCATCAGCACCTCCTACTATAGCCCCGGCGTGTCCCATTGTTCTTCCTTTAGGAGCTGTTTCACCTGCTATAAAACTAACTACAGGCTTTTTATTACCATTGGCTTTTATCCATCGGGCTGCTTCTGGCTCTAACTGTCCACCTATTTCACCTATCATCACAATACAATGAGTCTCTGGGTCATTCATCAACAATTCTACAGCCTCCTTAGTAGTAGTACCAATAATAGGGTCTCCTCCAATACCAATAGCTGTAGTAATTCCTAATCCTTGTCTTACAATTTGGTCAGCTGCCTCATAAGTAAGTGTCCCTGATTTCGAAACTATCCCCACGTGTCCTTTCTTAAAGATAAAACCTGGCATAATGCCTACTTTTGCTTCTTCAGGCGTAATCACTCCCGGACAGTTAGGCCCTACCAAGCGGCAATCTCTATTCTTTATGTAGGCTGCTACTTTCACCATATCAGCTACCGGAATCCCTTCTGTAATAGTAATAATTACTTTTATCCCTGCATCAGCAGCTTCCATAATAGCATCAGCTGCAAAAGCGGGTGGCACGAAAATAATAGATACATCAGCTCCTGTTGCCTTCACAGCATCAGCTACCGTGTTAAACACTGGCTTTCCTAAATGTGTTTGACCTCCTTTATTAGGGGTAATTCCTCCTACCACATTAGTGCCATATGCAATCATTTGTTCAGCGTGAAAAGTACCTTCGCTTCCTGTGAAACCTTGTACTATTACTTTTGAATTCTTATTAACTAATACACTCATTGCAATTATTTTTTTTGTTTTCTTATAGCAAAGATAAATAAAATTTCTATACTTTCAAAATCTTTCGTAAAGAAATCGATTATTATTTTACCTTCTTCTTTTTATTACATTAATTATCAATCTATTGCATTATTACTTTTTTCATCTATTCTCATAACAAAAAAGGGCTACCCACATAGGCAACCCTTTTGTAATATGCTGTCCTCAACACTCGTTATGCGAGCATTGTTACAGGATTCTCAATATAAGCTTTGAGTGTTTGTAAGAATTGAGCTCCAGTAGCCCCGTCGATAGTACGGTGGTCGCAAGCAAGAGTTACTTGCATAGTGTGACCTACTACTATTTGTCCGTTTTTCACTACAGGTTTCTCAACAATAGCTCCTACTGAAAGAATAGCAGAGTTAGGCTGATTGATGATAGAAGTAAATACATCTACCCCAAACATACCCAAGTTTGACACGGTGAAAGTGCTTCCTTCCATTTCGGCAGGAGTAAGTTTCTTGTTGCGTGCCTTACCAGCCAAGTCTTTTACCAAGGCGCCTATTTGAGTAAGCGTTAAAGTATCCGTAAACTTGATAACAGGTACTACCAAGCCATCTTCAATAGCCACAGCCACCCCTACATTCACGTGCTTGTTGTAAAGGGTTGTATCGCCTTTCCAAGAAGTATTTACTTGAGGGTGTTTTTTAAGTGCCATTGCGCAGGCTTTCACTACCATATCGTTGAAAGATATTTTGGTGTCTGGCAAATTGTTAATTTGAGCGCGAGATTCCATCGCGTTATCCATATCAATTTCTATTGCCAAATAGTAGTGAGGTGCAGTGAATTTAGACTCTGCCAAACGTTTCGCAATCGTTTTGCGCATTTGTGAGTTTTTCACCTCTTCTGTTACTTCCACTCCCACAGGAATTACAGTTGGGATAGCTGCGGTAGCGGTTGCAGGTGTAGCCGTAGTAGCGGTAGCAACCTTAGCACTTGGTGTAAAGTTTTCTACGTCTTTCTTTACAATACGTCCGTTTTCACCTGTTCCTTTCACCTCAGTAAGGTTAATACCTTTATCTTGTGCTATTTTCTTAGCCAAAGGAGAAGCAAATACGCGGTCGTTTGCATTAGCTACCGAAGTAGTGGCTGATGTGGCTGTTTCAGCCGGTTTGCTTTCAGCCTTAGGAGTTGCAGGAGCCGAAGTTGAAGCTCCGCCAGCTTTCACGGCTGCCAAAACTGCGTTTACATCAGTACCCGCAGGGCCTATAATCGCCAATAATGAATCTACTGCTGCACTTTCTCCTTCTTTTAGACCTATATACAATAAAGTACCTGAATAAAATGATTCAAACTCCATTGTAGCCTTATCGGTTTCAATTTCAGCTAAGATATCACCTTCTTTTACAGTATCACCTACCTTTTTGAGCCAAGAAGCCACAGTACCTTCCGTCATTGTATCACTGAGTCGAGGCATTGTTACCACTTCTACTCCTGCTGGTATAGTAGCACCAGCAACAGGAGCCGTAGTTACCTCAGCAACAGGTTTTGCTTCTTCAGCTTTAGGAGCCGATGCTTGAGCTCCTCCAGCTATAAGTGCCGAAATATCTTCACCCTCTTTACCTATGATAGCCAATAAGGTATCTACTTTAGCACTTTCTCCTTCTTTTAAACCTATATACAATAAGGTTCCTGTATGGAATGATTCAAATTCCATCGTAGCTTTATCCGTCTCGATTTCTGCTAAGATATCGCCTTCATTTACTTTATCGCCTACTTTTTTAAGCCACTTTGCTACAACACCCTCTTCCATAGTGTCGCTCAAGCGTGGCATAGTAATAATTTCTGCCATTTATGTTGTTATATTTAATTAGTGTTTCCTTTTTATTATAATCTACTGGGCAAGAAAGGGTAATTTTCTTGGTCGTAAACCACATCATACATAATATGTGTTTCTGGATAAGGTGATTCTTCTGCAAATTTCTCACACTCAGCCACACGTTCTTTCACACGTTCGTCGATAGCTTCTAACTCAGCATCGGTAGCATATTTCTTCTCTTTGATAACCGCAAGTACATTGGTGATTGGGTCTTGTTTTTTGTACTCTTCCACCTCTTCTTTAGTACGGTAGTGTTGCGCATCCGACATTGAGTGTCCACGATAACGATAAGTACGAATGTCAAGCAAAGTTGGTCCTTCTCCACGGCGAGCGCGTTCTACTGCTTCATACACCGCTTCGGCTACTGTTTCAGGGTGCATACCATCTACGGGTTGGCAAGGCATTTGGTAACCCAACCCGAGCTTCCAAATATCCACGTGGTTAGCAGTTCTTTCCACCGATGTACCCATTGCGTAGTGATTGTTTTCTACAATAAAAACCACAGGCAATTTCCACAACATAGCCATATTCATTGTTTCGTGAAAAGCTCCTTGGCGCACCGCACCATCACCCATAAAGGTAAGTGTAACCGCCTCTCTATTGAAGTACTTATCGGCAAAAGCCAAACCAGCACCCAATGCAATCTGTCCTCCTACGATACCGTGACCACCATAGAAGTGATGTTCTTTCGAAAAGATGTGCATAGAGCCTCCTAAACCGTGAGAAGTACCTGTACCTTTACCGTACAATTCAGCCATAATACGTTTAGGGTCTACGCCCAAACCTATGGGGTGTACGTGGCAACGGTAAGAAGTAATCATTTTGTCTTTGGTAGGGTCAATAGCGTGCAAACAACCTGCAGCTACCGCTTCTTGACCGTTGTATAGGTGCAAGAACCCCCTTACTTTTTGTTGAATATAAACTGCAGCGAGTTTATCTTCAAATTTCCTCCAAAAAAGCATATCCTCGTACCATTTTAGGTACACTTCTTTATCAAATTTTTTCATTGGTTTTTGATGTATATAAAAGTCTATTAGTATTCTTACAATAGTATATTTTCTATTATGTTCCGCTATGAGTCCCTCTTAAATTGACTCTTCCTTCGTCTTTCCTTTATCTGCCCGTGCGGTTCGCACCGTCTTTTGTTCGTCTTTTGTTCGTTCTTTGTTCGTCTTTCCTTCGTTCTTTGTTCGTCTTTCCTTCGTCTTTCCTTCGTCTTTTCTTTATCTGCCTGTGTGGCTCGCACCGTCATTTGTCCGTCTTAGCTTCAAATAGCCTTCGATTTTCAATCTTATTTCCTTCTTATAAAAACTTTTTACACTTCATTTCTCATTTGCTAATTCTCAAATTTGCTAATTTGCTAATTACGACTGCCTGTGTGGCTCGCACCGTTATTAACTTCGTATTATTGGCATTTTTGGCATTATGGTATTAAACTTTTCAGCTTTTACCTCTTAGCTTTCTGAGCAGTTTTAAATCACTTTCTAAAAATATTTGCAAAGGTGCAAAAAAAATATCACCTAACCAAAAAATATTCAAAAAAAATTTTATACCTTTGTCCCATTAATTCAAATTTTAAATGTAATGAAGATAAAATTAACTTCCGTACTTTTGTTATTGATAACGATTATTTCGTGTAAATCAACTACAAACAATCAAGGAGAGAGTACTGCTAATTATGAGGTAATTCCACTACCCGAAATGATTACCACTCCCCAAGCTGATGCCGATAAACCTTTCGTGCTTACGGCTGATACCAAAATCACCTATCCAGAAGGCGATGCTTCTTTACAGCAGTACGCTGGATTCTTGCAAGAGTATATCAAAAAACAAGCAGGAATTGAAGTGAATATCGCTCCTAACCAAAACAATGAGACCAACACTATTGCCTTGTTGCAAAATTACCAAAACAACAACAAAGAGGCTTACCAAGTAGTGGTGAATGCCAAGAACATTACTGTAAATGGAGCTTCTAAAGCGGGTACTTTCTATGGAGTACAACTCTTGAGAAAATCTATTCCGGTACAAAAAGTAGGCAAAGTCATCTTCCCTGCTAAAGAAATAACCGATAAACCCTATTTCGCATATCGTGGTGCACATTTAGATAGTGCCCGTCACTTTTTTACTGCCGACTCTGTGCGCATTTATATCGATATGTTAGCACTCCACAATATCAATAAATTCCATTGGCATCTCACCGATGATCAAGGTTGGCGTTTTGAATCTAAAAAATACCCCGAACTTACTGTGGTAGGAAGCACTCGTAGCCAAACTATGGTAAACAAACAGTGGGACACCTTCGATGGTAAACCTCACGGAGGCTTCTATACTCAGCAAGAAATGAAAGACATTGTAAAATATGCCGCCGACCGCAATATTACCGTTATTCCTGAGATAGACCTCCCAGGACATATGGTTGCTGCTTTGGCTACTTATCCACAATTAGGCTGTACAGGAGGCCCTTATAAAGTAAGAGAAACTTGGGGCATAGCCGAAGATGTACTTTGTGCTGGCAACCCCGAAACTTATGATTTCATTAAAAATATATTAGAAGAAGTAACTGAAGTATTCCCTTCAGAATATATCCATATAGGAGGTGACGAATGTCCTAAAGATAGCTGGAAGAAATGCCCTAAATGCCAAGCTAAGATAAAAGAGTTAGGTATTAAAGGTGATGCTAAACACACAGCCGAAGAATACTTACAAAGTCACATAATTACATTCGCTGAAGATGTATTAGCTAAAAAAGGTCGCAAAATCATTGGTTGGGACGAAATCCTTGAAGGAGGTTTAGCTCCTAATGCTACTGTAATGTCTTGGAGAGGTATCGGGGGCGCTATAGAAGCAGCTAAGTCTAATCACGATGCTATTATGACCCCTGTTTCTTATTGCTACTTCGACTATTATCAAACAGATAAAACCGATAAAGAACCTCTTGCTATTGGTGGTTATGTACCGGTAGAACGTGTTTACTCTTTCAATCCTTACCCCGATGCACTTAATAAAGAGCAACAAAAACACATCTTAGGAGTACAAGCCAATGTTTGGACAGAGTATATCAAGACTTTCAAACACGTACAATATATGGTATTGCCTCGTTTTGCAGCCTTAGCCGAAGTACAATGGGAAGACCCTGCAAAACCTAAAGACTACAATCAGTTTTTACAACGCTTAATGCGCCTGCTTCCTATCTACCAGTTAGAAGGTTATAACTATGCTAAACACATATTCGACCTTCGTGCCGAAGTAAAACCTGAGGTAGGTGATATACAAGTAACTCTCTCTTGTTTACAAGATACACCTATCTATTACACTACCGATGGGAGTGAACCTACTAAAAGTTCTAACGTGTATAAAGAACCTTTAAAGCTCACCCAAGATACCCATCTAAAAGCTAAAGTATTCGGTCAAGAAACCGAAAGTAGCTTCGAACAACAGTTCCTTTTCAACAAAGCAACCGTACGCCCTATTGAGTTCCTCAGTAAACCTAGTCAAAACTATACTTTTGGGGGCGCTATTACCTTAGTTGATGGTAGAAAAGGGGGTACTAATTCACGCTCTGGAGAATGGTTAGGTTTTAGTGAAGCACCTTGTGAAGTGGTGATTACTCTAAAAGAAAATACTCCTGTAAAAGAAGTGCGCTTCAATGCTCTTATTGAAACAGGTGATTGGATTTACCCTCCAACCAGCTTTGAAGTATCGGGGTCTAAGGACGGTAAAAGTTATGATTTACTCGCTAAAGAAAACTATGCGCTTCCCAAGGAACCTCTCAAAGAAATAAAAACTTACTCTCTTTCTTTCCCAGAAAAAGAAGTAACCTATCTAAAAGTGAAGATAAATGAAGTAAACAAAATTCCTTCTTTTCATCAAGGAGCAGCTGGTAAACCTGGCTTCCTCTTCATCGATGAAATTCAAGTATTGTAATAGGCTTACATAACAATAAACAAAAAGCTATCTAATAGTTCTCATTAGATAGCTTTTTTATATCTCAATATGCGGGTATTTCTTCTTAAAAACCTCTATTTTCTGTCGTAATTGTATTTGAAACTGCTGATAATTCTCTGTTTTAGGGTTAAACGGACGATGTTGCAACCCTTTCTGTATGGCATCTATTTGTTTCATATCTGCCTGAGTAGCCTTATCTATATAGGTTTCTACTAAGCGTTCCCAAATATAGTCTATAGCCATTTCCGATGGGTGTACCATATCATTAGCGTAAAAGCGGTAATCGCGAAGTTCATCTAAAAGCAACTCATAGGCTGGAAAATAAGTGCACACCCCCGATGAAAGTACCGAATAAAGTGCTACCAACAAATGTGCTTTGCTCACTTGGTTTTCTAAAAAACCATCTTTCAAGTGTCGTACAGGCGAAATAGTGAAAACACATTGCAAGTCCTTATTCACCTTCTTTAACAGTGCTATAATATGGGTAAGGCTCTCCCCTATCTCTTCTACTGATAATAGTCGTTTTGAGAAGTGTTGTTGAGGCACTTTATGACAATTTGCCACTATCTTATCAGTACTGTTATAGATGTATACCCAAGCTGTACCAAGAGTGATAAAACAGAAATCGGCTTTTTGTAGTGTGTTATAAAGTGCTGTTTGTTGTATATTGGCAAGATGAACAGCTTCCTCTAAATTCGGTTTGCTCATATCCGAATGAAAGTCGAAACTGTGCCAAAGTTCATTGTGCAAAAAGAAATCTTCAGCCTCATAAGGAGTGTGTTCTATTGCTCTGTTAAGCACATTTTCAATAGCTAAGGGGTGAAAGAGTATCCCAAAAGGGTTTACCGTAACAGGAATTTTATAATAACTAAACTTTTGTGCCATATTCACAGCAAAGCAAGAACCTATACTCAGTATCTGCGAGTGATAAGTAATCCTTTTAGTAGCCTCGTGTATAGGTACAATTGTTCTAAATTCCATAACGATAAAATAATTAAACGTTACTCCTTTCTAAATCCAACAGAAATTGCTTCCTCTCAATTCCACTAGCATATCCTGTAAGTGTCCCGTCCGAACCTATAACACGATGACAAGGAATAACAATTGAAATACGGTTTTTCCCATTGGCATTAGCAACAGCTCTCACGCCTTTGGGATTCCCCAC
This sequence comes from Capnocytophaga sp. oral taxon 412 str. F0487, assembly GCF_000271925.1. Taxonomy (NCBI): domain Bacteria; kingdom Pseudomonadati; phylum Bacteroidota; class Flavobacteriia; order Flavobacteriales; family Flavobacteriaceae; genus Capnocytophaga; species Capnocytophaga sp. oral taxon 412. The sequence continues at coordinate 38,908 of NZ_AJZR01000006.1, forward strand.
AGCCGTAGCCTGTTCTTTATACGACCGCACTTCCCCATACGGAATAGTTTGTAACACTTTCCATACTTCTTCTTGAAAAGAAGTCCCCACCAAAGCTAGCGGCAGACTAAACTCTTTACGCTCTTTGGCAAAGTACTCTCTCAATTGTTTCTCCAACTCCGATAACAACAAACTATCCTCAGCTACTTGTGTTGCCCCGTAATGCTTTACGAGTATTTCTTGGTCTTTAAGCCAGTTTTTACTATCAACAAAGTCAAGCATACAAATTGCCTCATCAGTAGCTATGGCAAGCATCTCACCTATGGGGGTGTTAATTCTCTTTTTGTATAGTTTCACCATTTTGTTCTTCTTCATTGATAGCTTCTGTGTTATTAGGGTCGTATTCCGTTTCTTCTAAATCTTTGGACTTTTTGCCTAAACCTATTTTAGGGTTTTCTTGTGTTCCCGTTACTTTTATAGGAATTCCAATAATCCCCAAGGGTGGTAAGCCCAAACGCATCTTAAAGTTCAATCTACCGTCAAAGCTACTCTGTCCTTCTATACGTGGTCTAAACCCTGAAACCTTAAACTTAAACCGCTCTACCGTGATAAGATTATTCTTTATACTACTCTTGATGTCAATAGTGGAAAGATTAGCATCTCTCAGTCCGTCTGTACCTGTTCTATCACTGATAACATTAAAAAGTTTAAACCCTTTTAGTTGAACGTTCTTCACCGATAGCACTCCTCCTCCTTTTATTGAAGGATAAATAGGTGACATCTCATCATCTAGCTTCCCTTCTACGGCGTAATCCAATGAAATAATACCTTTGGCATCTTTTGCCATTGCCACCATTTCTCTGAACATCTTCACTTCTTTGTAGGCTCTTTGCACGTCAAAGTCTTTAGCTTTAATCTTAAAACTAAAATTAGCGCGTTTAGGCGTTTCATCTGCGTATTTAGCATCTATTTGTGTAGAAACTCCTATAATATTAAAACTGACGTTTTGCAAAGCTAAGGTTCCTCTATTAAGCTGAGTATTACCTCTCAAATTGTGAATAGTAAGTCCTTGTAAAGCTACATTTTTAAGGTTGGCATTCAAGTTAAAGTTAAAGAGCTTAGGAACAATCACCACCCCTTTTTCAGTTGGAGTATCATTGGTAACCGTTGCTTCCTTCGCTTCTTTTGTTTCTTGAGCAGGGGCAGAAGTATACATAAACTCATCTACATCAAGATAGTTAGAGCTTACCGTAAAGTTTCCTTTCAGCACTTGGTTGTTTGATAGGAAGAAGTTAATAGCGTTGCTCATCCGTCCGTTCATCAAAAAGTCCGATTTCCCATAGGTAGCACGGAAGTCGGTAAAGTGCATATTGTCTTGATTGAAGTGAAAGACCCCTTGCTGAATGATAAACGGTTTAGGCAAGTATTCTGTAGTGGTTTTGATATTACGCAGTTCTATCACTCCCTTATTGTGCAAAAGATGATAACGCCCGTTAGTAGCATCGCTCTGAGTGCCTTGCAAGGTAAGGTCGGCTTTGGCATAACCTTCTAATTCCAAGCCTTTTTGTGAGAATACTTTATAAATTTTGGCTATGTCTAACTCTCCTTTGGCTTGTATATCATATCGGATATCGTCGAAATTCTCCATCGATAAATTCACCGTAAAAGGCTTTCCTTCAAACAAGAACGTCGCAGGAGACACATTTACTGCCAAAGTTTTCATCGAGCCATCAGTGTTTTCTATATTCCCTTTGAAGTGAATATCAGTAACCGGATTGGGGTAGTAGGGCGTCTTTACATAACCATCGGAGAACTCCAAAAGCCCTTTCGTAATAGGGAACAATCGTTGTTCAGGTGCATAAGTACCCTTACTCTTCACGTTTGCCAAGAGCATTCCTTTCAGTTGGAAGTCCTTCATATCCATCAAGTGCATCACATTCTCCACATTGATGTTTGCTCTCACTTTAGCATCAATTACAGGAGGCTTTATCCCATCAAGACTTACAATGCCCGAGAAGTACTCCTTACCTATATCAAAGTAAATCGAATCGAGCTTTACTGCCACTTTATCTACGTTCAGCGAAGGCAATCTCGTTTCTATGTTCAAGTACACATTCTCAGCCGGAGCTGGTACTCCCTTATAGCCTACATAACCATCTCTTACTTTCATTTTTAGATAAATATCGGGACTCAAATTCTGTGAGGCTATATATTGCCCTTTCATCGAAAAGAACACATCGGTCTTTCCTTTAAGAGTGGCTTTCTTGTGCCATTGTGTAAATTGGGGAGGCAAGGCGGTAAAGAAGTCGTCAAGATTGCTATCCTTAGATTCTATTTCCAAGTCAATGTCATATCCATTGCTCAAAAAATCTAACTTTCCTTTAAAATCCACAGGCAATCGGTTTATCTTTAAGTTGTTTTGCTGAAAGATAAAAGCTAGTGAATTTGTATTAATCTGGGTAATTAGCTCTGCGTTTACGTGTTTGTTCTTAAAGTAGGTTTCCCCTGCAAAAAGAAAATCCAATGATTGTATTTCTGCTTTGGTACGCAAATCGAAGATAGAAGCCTCTAAGCCTCCTTTTCCTAAGTAATTAAAACCGTTGGCTTGAAGGTAAATCTCTGTCGATTTATCATCGTATATCAGTCGGGTATTTCTCAGCTCAATACGCTGTAAATTCACCCGTGTATCATCACTCTCCGAGGTGCTTTCTTCTCCCGATGATTTGTAAACGTTATAATTAGCCTCGCCTTGTTTGTTTACTTTTATATGCACAAAAGCATTTTTAAGGTATATCTCCTCTATGTCTATCTTCTTAGAGAACAACAAATCCTTTACATCTATCCCCAAAGAAATTTGCTTTACTGCCACAAGCGTATCATTCTCATAGGGTTTAGAGCCCTTCATCAAGAAGTTATCAAGGTTAAGCGTAAGCGATGGGAAATGGGTAAAGAAAGATAACTTAGCTTTAGAAAAGTTAATTTCTCCGTTCAGATTATCATTGGCAAGCTTCTTAACTTTCTCAGTTACGTACTCAGGGTACACCATTGGAAAAATGATAATGAATGCCAATAGCAATGCTATCAGCACTCCCAATATCTTTAAGCTTTTGAGGATATACTTCTTCATCAAAACAATAAAAGCCTAATCCGTTTAATCTATAAAACTCTGTAGTGCCAATTCATAGCTCTTCAAGCCAAAACCTCCTATTACACCCTTCACCACCGGCGATAAAAACGACTGATGCCTAAACGTTTCACGCGTAAAAGTATTAGAAATGTGCACTTCTACTACGGGCGATGTAATGGCTGCCACCGCATCGGCAAGGGCTATGGAAGTATGTGTATAGGCTCCTGCATTCAGTATAATGCCATCATACTCAAAACCTATATGGTGTAACTTGTCTATCAGTGCCCCTTCGTAATTACTCTGGAAATAATACAATTCAATATCTGTATATTTCCTATGTAGTTCTTTCAGGTAATCCTCAAAGGTCTGATTGCCATAAACCGAAGGCTCTCGAATGCCCAACAGGTTCAAGTTGGGTCCATTGATAATGATGATTTTCTTCATATCTACGTTATTCTTCTATTTTAATACGCCCTATCCCTTTCACACTTTTCTTAAATACAGGCGGATTTCCTTTCACAGTAATGCCTCCTGCTCCTGCTATAGAAGCATCTACCTCTTGCGTTACATAAGCCGATATACCTCCTGCTCCCGCTATGCGCAAAGTAGCTTTTTCAGCTTTAAGCTCATCAGCATCTACATCGCCAGCTCCTTTCACGTATATACTTAGGTTTTTGGTTTCTCCTGCAATGTCTATACCTCCTGCTCCAGCCACTTGTAAATCAAGTGAAGTAGCCGTTACCGATGCTTCAAGGTCACCACTACCCTCTAATTTTACTAACAAAGAACCCACTTGCAACTTCTTTTCTGTAGATATATCCACAGCTCCTTTCCCTACTACTCTCTTTAAACGTGTGTCGATAGGTACGTACACAGTAATAGAGGTTTTGAGTGAGTATTTCCTATCAATGCTTATATAAAGCACATTGTTGGAGACTTTAGTCTCTAAATACGAAAGTACCTCTTTCTGTCCTTTCACTTTTATTTTGCCTACCTCTCCTTCTGTAAGCACAAGGTTATAAGCTCCCGAAACTTCTATAGCGTCATAATTCGCTACTTTTCTGTCTTCGGTGATAACTTCTTTGTCTTTTTCTGTCTTCTTTTGGCTGTATCCTATGCCTACAACTAATGTTACAAGGATAAATGTAATAAATCTTTTCATATATTTCATCTGTTTTAATTATTTCTCTTCTGTTAAGTCACTTAGTATAGCTTCTGTTTTCGCTATAATCTCTTCAATCGTAATAGTCTCTATGGCTTTCTCATAACCTTTGGGGTATTTCTTCCCATATACCGAAGTAGGAATGAGTGGATACTGCTCTCTATCTGCCAAAAGAGCATTCTCCTTAGGCTGTAAATAAGGATAAAACCCCGCATAAGGGTGCGTCACTCCCCATAAGGTAAGCGTCGGAATTCCATACATCGCCGATAGGTGCGCATTCCCACTGTCCATTGCTATCATTATATCTAAGTGCGAAATGAGCTCCAACTCTTGTTTAAACGAGAGCTTCCCTACCATATTTTCAGCATTAGCTAAGTTTATTTTGCTCACCTGCTCTTCCTCTTCTTTTCCTCCTCCAAAGATGTAAATCTTGCCACTGTCATACCGTTGAGAAAGTGCCGTTATCACCTCGCACATCTTTTCAAATGGATACTGTTTACCTATGTACGACGCAAACGGAGCAACCCCTATACGCACTCCTTCACACAGCAATTTCTGTACCGTTTCACTCGGTTCTTCTGGCGGTAAAATATATGGTTCACTTAGGTCAATCGGGAAACCCAAAGAAGCAAACACATCAGCATATCGCTCATACGAAGGCTTTAAAGGCTCAAAAACTTTACACTTATAGCTGGTAAGTGCTCTCTTTTCTCTACGTCCTTTGTCTATTTGCTTGAAAGGTATTTTGCTACCCTTAAAATAGAATTTCAGTACATTAGTGCGCAACACATTGTGAATGTCTGCCACACCGTCAATTCCCTTCGCCATCAATTCCTTATACAGTTTGTACAGTCCCAATAAACCACTGTGTTTCCCGTTAATTTCAGGAGTGAATACCTCCAAGTTAGGAATATGTGAAAACATCGGTGCAAATAACGGTCGCGTGAGGTAAGTGATTTTTACATCGGGATATTGCTCCGAAAAAGCTGTTACAACCGGCACACTGATGGCTACATCTCCCATCGCCGACATTCTAAAAATAGCTAAATGTTCCATTTTGTTTTGGTATTTAAAGTTTTATTAGTACCTTTGGCTTCTCAATAGAAAGGATACCTTTGATAAAGTTGTTTTTGCTAATTCACTTAGTGAAAACAGAATATTATTCTATCTTATCTTCGATTTATAGATAGGTAAGGTTCGAAATTAGTTCATTATACCTTCGTCTATCTTCCAAGATTCGTATAAGGTTTGTATAAGGTACCTATAAGATAGTATATTTTTCTGTATGGTATCCTCCTTCACTCTCGCCTTATAATTGAGATTGAAAATTGTTAATGGATATGCAAATGTAGTAAAAATTTATAATATGAGACACTTATTTTTAGTTTTTTTTATTGTACAGTCCGCTTTCGCTCAAAATAATACCGTTTTCGATTGCTCCAGAAGCCTTAGAATCGACTTTAATCTATTAGCCAATGCCCAGAGTATAGAGGTAATTTTTCAACAGCTCAAAAGTGAACCTCATTGGGGAGGCTCGCACACTCATCTTGTTTTTCCGAACTTAGGGAACCTGCGCCTTCAACTGTTCGACGGCGAAACTCTCGTCTTCTCAAAAGGCTTCAACTCCCTCGCCGATGAGTGGAAGGAAATCGAAGAAGCCAAGACTGAAAAACGACTCTTTTATCACGCTATGCAAATTCCCTTTCCTAAAAAGAAACTGTCTCTGCACATCGATAAACGAAACCGTGAAGGTGTTTTCGAAACGATTGCTTCTCGTGAGATTGACCCTAACGACTATTTTATAAAAGAAGAAAAGACCGTTGCCTTCCCTGTGAAGAAAATATTGTATAATGGTGAGGCTTCCAAAAAAGTAGATATAGCCATCTTAGCAGAAGGATACACCCAAGCCGAAACCGAGAAATTCTATGCCGATGCGCAACGTATGACCGATTATATGTTCACCATTTCCCCTTTCGATAAGCTCAAAAACAATTTCAATGTATATGCCATAGCCGTACCTTCTCAAGAAAGTGGCACCGATGTACCTGGAAAGAACATTTTTAAAAACACTGCATTTAACTCTTCCTTCTACACTTTCAATCAAGAACGCTACCTCACCACCAACAGTATTTGTGAAATAGCCGATGCTGCCTCAGTAGTCCCTTACGACCAACTCTATATCTTGGTAAATACTGAAACTTATGGTGGCGGTGGTTTCTACAATCACCTAAATTTAGGCACTGCTGATAACGACCTTTCTGAAAAGGTATACATACACGAGTTCGGACACGGTTTTGTAGGTCTCGCCGATGAATATTACTACGATTGGGATCCCACTTTTCAAGAGATGTACAATACTAAAATTGAACCTTGGGAAGAAAACATTACCTCATTGGTGAATTTTGAGAGCAAATGGAAGGATATGGTAAAAAAGAAGACTCCTATCCCTACCCCTCGCACTCCTAAATATAAAAATGTTGTAGGTGCTTTCGAAGGAGGAGGTTACACCAGTAAAGGCATTTACAGTCCTGCACAAGACTGCCGTATGAAATCTAACGAACCAAAAGGCTTCTGCCCCGTGTGTGAACGTGCTATTCGCAAAATAGTAGACTTTTACACAAAATAAAGAGGAAGCCATAAAACACCCTCTCAACGCTCACCTCGTGATATAGATATACAAATATAAAAGACGCACTAAGAAAATCTTAGTGCGTATTTTTCTTTTATGGGTCGCTACACTTTGCCAAAGTTTTTGCCTGTGTGGCTCGCACCTTTGGCAAAGTTGATTACCTCAATAATCAATTTCTTTTAGTTATATTGTAGGGGCGATTGGCAAATCGCTCTCACAAAACAAAACTTTTTGTACAGGCTTCTTTTCCTTTTATTGAGCTCTTTTAATAAATATTATATGTTTTGTTCTTCTCTGTTCTGAACGTTATCACTTTATCTTTATTACTTCCTTTTACAATCGCCTTTCCTCTACTATAAACATTCTTATTGGCAGGTAATAACACACTGCATTCTCCTCCATTTAGCGAAGTAATTTCAGCTTTCTCCAATTTGAATTGTTGCCACTCAAAATTTACTTCAAAACCATTGCGAGCTCTCATACCTTTCATAACGCCGTTTTCCCAATCGGGGTGAGAAGGAAGAGCAGGTAAAAAGCGAATAACATTACCCTTCCCGTGACTCTGTAAGAGCATTTCAGCTATGCCCGCTGTACCTCCAAAGTTCCCATCTATTTGAAACGGAGGGTGTGCACAAAACAAATTAGGATAAGTGCCTCCTCCTTGTCCGTCAGTTATATTAGGGTTTACAGGGTGTAATAATTGGCGCAACAAAAGTAATGCGTGATTGCCGTCTTGTAGTCGTGCCCAAAAGTTTATCTTCCACGCACGTGACCACCCCGTACCTGCATCACCGCGTATTTCTAATGTCTTTTTAGCGGCTTTGGCTAAATCTGGTGTATCCCAAGGAGTAATCTCATCATATGGGTATAAGCCGTAAAGATGAGAAACGTGCCTATGTTGTGGTTCAGCATCTTCCCAATCGTCAAGCCATTCGTTAAGGTCTCCTTTTTTACCTATGCGATTAGGAACTGTATTTCTGCTGATACGTTCCCATTCTGTGCGTTTCTTACTGTCTAAACCTAATATCTTAGCTGCATCACTTGTATTAGTAAATAGTTCTCGCACTATTTGCATATCCATAGTAGGAGCCACACAAGTAGTTCCTATTTGTTTTTTACCGTCTTTCAGTTCTGGTAATACATAAGCATTTTCAGGAGAGTTTGAAGGGGCTGTTACCCAATAACCCGTTTTGGGGTCTTTAATAAGCAGACTCTCAAAGAAGGTTGTAGCTTCTTTAAGCACAGGGTAGTACTCTCTTAGGAAGTTAATATTTTTAGTGAAGAGATAATGTTGCCAAATATGTTCGCATAACCAAGCGCCTCCCGTAAGAGTAGAACCCCACGTCGCCGATTCACCTGGCGAAGTATAAAACCAAGGATTGCTAATAACGTGAGCCACCCAACCATTAGCATTGTAATAGGCTTTCGCTGTTTTGCTTCCATTGGGTACTAAGTTTTTAGTAAACCTTTGTAAAGGTTCGGTAAGCTGCGACAAATTGGTAGGCTCAGCAAGCCAATAATTCATCTGTATATTGATGTTTAAATGGTAATCGCCATTCCAAGGTGTTTGATACTCTTCAGCCCATAAACCTTGCAAATTGGCAGGCAAAAGCCCTTCACGTGAAGAGGAGATAAGCAAATAGCGTCCAAAGTTATAATACAAAATAGGTAATAAAGCATCTTGCTCACCTTTATAAAAGCGTTCCAATCGCTCAAAAGTAGTAAGACCTTCCGTATTGGCATTCGCTTTTCCATACCAGCGATTACGGTTAAACAATCGCTGAAAAACAATACTACTCTCAGCTTTCGCTTTATCAAAACTCATAGGGGCTTTTTGCAAGTACTCATTAGCTTTTTTAGTTACTGAAATATCCAAAAGCCCTCCCTTGTTAAAGTTATAATTAGTTACAGCACTTATCCTTAAAGTAATTTCTTTTGCCGACTGTATAGCAATAGCTTTATGAGTACTCTCTATCTTTCCATCAGTTTGTACATCAACTACCGATGCAAAGTGCATTCCTTCTTTACCACCGTTGGGTAACACACCATTAAGAGTGATTTTATTATTCTGATAGGTAATCGTAGCATTCTCTTTGCGGAAGAGTGAAATATCTAAATTAAGCGGTGAGGTAGCTTTTATTTTCACCCATATCACATCGTTTTTAAAGTCAGCAAAAGCTGTTTGTCCTATTGAGTTATTATCTCGTTTAAACGAAGTAACAGCCGTTGCTTCATCAAGGCGTAATACTCGTTTGTAATCTTGAATAGGTGACGTGGTTTTCCAATCTAAAAGCAGTTCTGCCAATACTTGATAACAACCATAGCTACAGTTAGCACCTTGTCCCAAACAAGAGCCTTTCCCTTTGGCTACAAAATGCTGTTGTAAGAGTGCTTGTGCTTCTAAGTTTTTCCCTTGTAAAAGTAATTTCTGAATTTCTTTCAGATAGTTGTGCGCATTAGGGTCATCAGCTTCTTGTGTCCCTCCTGACCACAACGAGATTTCATTGAGTACAATTCTATCTACATCAGTCTTTCCAAAGAGCATTGCTCCTAAACGTCCATTTCCAATAGGGATACTTTCAGTAAAATGATTTGCTGGTTTGTGAAACACTACTGATACATCTTGAGGTTGTGCTTTGAGTAGCGTTCCTAAAAATAATAACATAATTAATAAGTTGGTTCTCATAAGATTGGTATATTTTTTATTAAGATGTCGCAAAAGTACAAAACAAGTAGCGTACTTCCAAATATTATTCAAAAAAAAAACAGCTCCATACTATTTATGGAACTGTTTTTATTTTTTATATTAAGAAACTGCTATTTCAACAATAAATTTGCTGAACCTACTTCGTTGAGGCGGTCATCATAAACAGTTACTTTATAAGTGCCTTTATCAAACTCTTTTCCTGTTCTGCTGATAAAGTCACACACATCCACATTCTTATTGTCGTAGATGAAGTGAGTAGCTGTACTATAATTCACTGTGTTTTCTCCTTCTGAGGTAGAGTCGTTAGCTCCTAAGGTAACTCCCGATGGTGAAACTACTTTCACATAGAAGTATCTTGAGCCTGATTTTGCTATTCTGTTAGCTCCTACAGTAAAGCAAACTCTTAATTTCTCAGCTGCACGACCTCTTTCGGTAATTTTGTTCTTAGTGCCTTTTACAGCTTCTATTGTAAGTTTGCTAATTTGAAGTGCAGAACCGGCTTCTACCACTTTCTTTAAGCTATTGGCTTGGCGAGCAAGTGAATCGGCTTTAGCACTTGTGTCGTCTAATTTTACTGACACACTGTCTAAATCCTTTCTGATAGCAGTGTTGGCACGTGCCAATGAGTCGTTCTTTCTGATTAAGAAATCACGCTCTTTGGCAAGAGCAAACGCTTGGTTTTTAAAACGAGCCAATGCCGAAACATTAAGTTTCATATTCTGCAATGAATCGATGTACTTGCCAATCTTGTCACGCGCATCAAGCAAATCCTGATTCACGTTTTTGTTATCGTCCACTACTTTGTCGTAGCTTCCTTTCAAAGCGTTCAAATCTTTAAGCACTTGCTCTTTCTGAGAGTTAAGATCTGCTTCCGTTGCCTCTTTGTTTTTGTTAAGAGAATAGGTATAATAACCTAAGCCTCCTGCTACCAAAGCCAAAATAGCAATTAAAATCTTCGATAAAACACCACCTCTCGGTCTGTCATCATCATTGGGATATGAAGGATACGATTGCCCTCCATCTGTTCCATTGGACGCTGAGTCCATAAAAATAGGTTTGTCGTAATTATTACTCATAACTTATGATTTTTACTCCGCAAATGTAGGTAAAAAAATATATAACAAGCAAATTTTTATATTTTTTTTAACACTATTAAAAAAGAAATAGTACTTTTGCAACCGTTTTTTAAGTACAAAATTATTATGTTAATACGTTATTTTGCAATCGTTTTCGGCTGTTTAGGCTTAGGAGAACTCATCGTTGCTCTCACACACATTCCTTTTCCTTCAAGTATCATAGGAATGCTCTTTCTCACCCTATTTTTAGAGCTTGGTTGGGTGAAATTACAGTCTATAAAAGCTCTCTCAGATTTATTAATTTCTAATTTAGGATTGTTTTTCGTACCCCCAAGTATTGGCATTATGGCATACTTTAAACAGATAGGTGAAAACTTTTTAGCTATCTTCCTTTCTATTATCATCAGTACCGTAGTAGTGATTGTTATAACTGGTCACGTATATCAATTCTTCCGTAAAAAATTAAAATAATGAAACCTTTTGTAGAAAACGAAGCCTTCCTTTTGGCTATTACTTTTATCCTCTATTACGGGGTATTACTTTTGCAACGCAAATATAATTCGGTTTTTTTAAATCCCGTATTAATCACTGTTTTAATGCTTATTTCTTATCTAATAATCTTTGGTATTTCTCCTCAAAAATATGAAGAAGCCGGTAAGTATATCGATTTTTGGCTCAAACCTTCTATTGTAGCCTTAGGGGTACCTCTGTATTTACAGCTCTCTAAGATAAGAAAACAGCTGATACCCTTAGTGCTCTCTCAGTTTGTAGGTAGTTTAGTAGGGGTGCTTACAGTTTGTTTGGTAGCCAAATGGTTAGGGCTCGAAGACGATATCGCCATTTCATTAGCCCCTAAATCGGTTACTACCCCCATTGCGTTGGAAGTATCGCGTATGCTCAATGGTATTGAACCTATTACAGTAATGGCGGTAATGACCACTGGTTTCTTAGGGAATCTTTTTGGTATTACCTTCCTGAATTGGTTTCGCATCAAAAGCCCTATGGCTAAAGGTATTTCATTAGGTACTGCTTCTCACGCTTTGGGTATTATGGCGGCGTTCAACCTAAGTGAAAAATATGCGGTATATGCTAGTTTAGGAATGATTTTTAACGGCATCTTTACCGCTGTATTAGCACCCCCAGTAGTACATTTGCTTTTTTAAGTAACTTATCACATCTCATTAGCATATTACAAAATTTTTCTTTTACAGGTATCTTGCTAATTCAAAAAAAAGTACTACCTTTGCCCCCGATTTGGAGTAACCTCTGGCGAGAGTCGTGAATGTTGCCCATTGATAACATAATTATTTATATTTTTTATGGAACCATTATTAAAGTACGTACAAGACAACTTTATCGAAAAAAAAGACTTCCCCGATTTCTCTGCTGGTGATACTATCACTGTGTATTACGAGATTAAAGAGGGTGATAAAAAACGTACTCAGTTTTTTAAAGGCGTTGTTATTCAACGCAAAGGTCACGGCGTAACCGCTACTTTTACTATTCGTAAAATGTCAGGAACCGTAGGTGTAGAACGTATCTTCCCTATCAATATGCCTGCCCTTCAAAAAATTGAAGTAAACAAAAAAGGTAAAGTAAGACGTGCTCGCATTTACTATTTTAGAGGACTTACTGGTAAAAAAGCCCGTATTAAAGAAGTTCGCTAATCAGTTAAACAAACTTATAAAAGCAAAGAGTAAGACCTTCCTTCCTCTTTGCTTTTTTCTTTTCTAATACCTAATCCATAAAACCTAACACCTAAACATTTGTACGCAATACTCGACATAGAAACCACAGGAGGTAAATACAATGAAGAGGGCATTACCGATATCGCCATCTATCAGTTCAACGGGCACGAAATAACCGACCAGTTCATATCATTGATAAACCCCGAACGCCCCATTCAAGAGTTCGTTACTAAACTCACAGGCATCAACAACAAAATGTTGCGCAATGCTCCTAAATTCTATGAGGTTGCCAAACGCATTGTCGAAATTACCACCGATTGCATTATCGTAGGTCATAATGCCGCCTTCGATTACCGCATCTTGCAAACTGAATTTCGCCGCTTAGGATACGACTTTGTCCGTACAACGCTCTGCACCGTAGAACTATCCGAGCGACTCATTCCCAATAAAGAATCATATAGTTTAGGTAAGTTAGTGCGCTCCTTAGGTATTCCTGTAAGCGACCGGCATCGCGCCTCTGGTGATGCCTTGGCTACCCTAAAACTCTTTAAATACCTACTCGAAAAGGACACCAAAAAGGATATCATTACTACCTCTGTCAAGCAAGATATTCGTTTAGAAATGGCTTCTCGTCATCTAAAAATACTCGACACTCTCCCTGAAACATTAGGGATTTTTTATATGCATAACGAAGAAGGTAAGGTCATTTACATCGGGAAACACAAAAATATCAAACAACAAGTAAACAGGCTCTTCACTTCTCCGTCCAAACGCGATAGATACTTGCAACGCCATACTTATCGAGTTACTTATCAAGAAACAGGCAATGAACTCATCGCTGCTTTAAAAAGGTTAGAAGAAATACACCTCAACCTCCCAAAATGCAATAGGCGAAATCCTGAAAAAGAAATAAATATCACTTATGCACTCACTTCTCACTTTAATACTAAGAGATATCTTTGTTTTTCAATAGAATTATTATCCACTCAAAACGAAATTATCACTACTTTTGAAACCAAAGAACAAGCCCAGCACTTTTTAAATCAAATCACTGAAGAGTACCATTTAAACGAAGTAGATTTCAATAACGAAACCGTAGAGGAGTATAACTCGCGCGCCTCTGAGGTGCTTTCAAAATACGGACTTGTGCACCGAAACGTAGCTATTGTAGATAAAGGTAGAGTAATAGGCGAGAAAAGCATTATTTTAGTAGTCGATGGCAATATTCAAGGCTATGCCTTCTTTAATCTGAATTTCCAGCTTACTCAATTAGAGATGTTACAAAACCTCATCACTCCTTTACCCAATTCATTAACAAACCGTCACCTCTTGCACGCTTACTTGCGACGAAAACCCAAAGTAAAAGTGCTAAATCTAAGCGAACAAAAACCTTATCATAATGAATAAACGAATTTTTATTACGCTTTTAGGAGCCTTTGCCCTTTTAGCCGGTTGCAACCAAACAGATAGCAATGCAAATGTTACAGCGATGAAAGAATCAGCTGAGAAGATTTCAAAACTCTCCGATTCTATCAAGAAACTCGATGAACAACTCATCGAAGCACTTAACTTCAGCCTCGAAACAAACGAGTTAGCACAACAGTATTTCGAAGATTTGAAAATTGACAATCCTTCACAAATTGTTGTCAATGCTTTAATGGAGATGAACGTAAAGGACACTAAAAACCCTTACATCAAATCTGAAAGCAATGGGAAGTTCTTGTTTAATAAAATAAGAATACTGAATGAAAAATGGGTGATTTGTGAATTTACTGATGGTGAATTGTGGGGTGACCTACTTTTGGAATACCATATCGACGGGAATCTAAACCCTACCTTCAAACCACTAAGTGAGGTCATCCACCCTAAATAAATCCGAAGCTATACCATCTGAGAGAAATCTGCCTTTGCGCGTTACTTTCAGATGGTTTTCTTCTATAACTAAAAGCTCATCGGCAAGGTACTTCTGTGCTTGTTGTAACAAATATTGGCAGTAACCTTCCCCAAATACTGTTCTCACTTCTTCCAAATCAATCCCTACCATCGTGCGTATACGCGTGATGATGAGTTCGTTATATCGGTTATTAAGGGTAAGTTCTTCTTTTTCCTGTGGCAAAATCCCCTGCTGTATTTGTTGTATATACTTAATGTTATGAGCGATATTCCAACTACGCTCCTTCCCGTTAAAACTGTGGGCTGAAGGACCTATTCCCATATAGGGCTTGCCAAACCAATAAGCCGTGTTATTCCTGCTAAAATACCCTTCTTTGCCAAAGTTTGAAAACTCGTATTGTATAAAACCCTCTGCTTCCAGTGTATCTATCAACATTTGAAAGTGAGTGTAAGCCTGCTCATCGCTTATTGGCGCGATTTTCCCCGTAGCAATAAACTTGTGCAAAGCTGTTTTTTCTTCTACCGTAAGCGCATAGGCTGAGATATGCGGAATATCGAAAGACAGTGCCTTATTGATATTCTCCTGCCAGCGTTCCTCACTCATTTGGGGAATGCCGTAAATCAAATCAATCGTGATATTATTAAAATACTGTGGAGCTATCTGTAATAAAGTCTCTACTTGGCTTACCGTATGCACTCTGTTCATCAATCGCAAGTCCTCTTCAAAAAACGACTGCACTCCCAAACTGAGCCTATTGATACCCAAAGAGCGTAATTGTTTCAAAAATTGCTCGGGAGAAGTAGCTCTAAAAAAGTCATCAGGATTAGCTTCTAAGGTAATTTCAGCTATGGTATTTACCTTGTAATGTGTGAAGATAGTGCGAAAAAGTTGTTGTAATTCCTCATACGAAAGGATACTGGGCGTCCCTCCTCCTAAGTAGATAGTCTGTAACTCACTACCTACGGCTTCCCCTTTGCGCAAAATGAGTTCCTCACAAAGGGCATTCACCATTTCTCCTTTTCTTTTCAGAGTAGTCGAAAAATGGAAATCACAATAATAACAAGCACGCCTACAAAAGGGAATATGAATGTATAAGCTATACAAAATGAAGTATTTTTTAACCTATACGGTCTTGATTTTGTTTTACAAAAGCGTCCCAACCACTATAACTTTGTTGTTTTTGCGACTTGCCACCGTTAAAAAAGTGACAAACAGCCACCGCCAGACCGTCGGTTGCGTCAAAGTGTTTAGGGAGTTCTTTTATATTCAGAAGTTGTTGAAGCATTTTGGCTACTTGTTCCTTGGAGGCACTACCATTACCCGTAATAGCCATTTTCACCTTTTTAGGTTCGTATTCAGTAATAGGAATTTCACGCGATAGCCCCGCTGCCATCGCCACTCCCTGCGCTCTTCCAAGTTTCAACATCGATTGTACATTCTTGCCAAAGAAGGGCGCCTCAATAGCCAATTCATCAGGCTTATAGGTATCTATCAGCTCCAAAGTGCGATTAAAAATCACACTTAGTTTTAAGTAGTGATTGCTGTATTTACTAAGTTGAAGCTCATTCAGCTGTAAGAGCTTCATAGTATCTCTTTCCACCTGAATAAGCCCAAACCCCATAATAGTAGTGCCTGGGTCGATACCTAAAATAATGCGTTCCAAAAGCTACGACCAATTATTTAACGTTAATTTCAATAGGCAAATTAAATTGCGTACTCACGTTCAGTCCGTTCTTGGTAGCTGGTACGATAGCATCTTGCTCTGAGAGCGCCGATAAATTAGCGCGTAATGAGTCTTCAAAGGTTTCACTATCAGTACTTAGTAATTCTTTTGTCTTATCATTGGCTTCTATACCTATAAGCACTATTTTACCTGTATTATCCACTTTTATATTCAGTAATACACGGTCGGTAACAGGCTCTGTTACTTCATAAGGGGCTTTTTTCAAACGCTCTTGAAAAAGGGTTGTAAAAGTCCTCTCAAAACATTCTTTCTGTCCTATCTTCGTCGTTGCTGTATCACATACCCCTCTAAAAATAGGATAAGAGTCTACGTCTTCCTTCACTATTTCCGAGAATTTTATTTCAGCTATCGAGTCCAACTTATGTTGCAATTTTGCTTCTTTCTGCTCAGGAGTGAGTTGGTTACCATTGTCGTTACACGCTACAAGTGCCAATGATAAGGCTAAAAAACAAAAGTAAAATTTCATAATTAAATGTTTAATAAGTGTTTTTACGGCTCAAAAGTATTACAAAAAATTGATTTACAAAAATAAATAACACTTTTTCTTCGTAAAAATATTCCCTTTTAATCTTCTTTTTCATCAAACCTATTATATAATAACCTGATTATAAGTATAGTACATTCCTTCCTTTGCCTACAACAAAATTTCCGTACTTTCGTAAGGTTCTTGCTCTTTTAGGAAAATTCTAGCCGTCAAATCACCTTTAAGGCTAACCTTCTCATCTTCCACACGTAGCCAACTACCTTCGCGCAAACCTATCACAGGAGTATCGTTAAAAACGTGGAATTCCTTAATTCGCGTTTCGCGAGTTTCTCCCTTGTGTTTACTTTGGGGGTCTGGGTCAAGGTAATGAGGGTTGATATTAAAAGGCACAAGCCCTAAGGTTTTAAACGAAGGCGGGTAAACAATAGGCATATCATTAGTAGTCTGCATTGTCTGTCCAGCGATATTGCTCCCTGCGCTTGTTCCCATATAAAGCGTCCCATTTTCTACTGCTTCACGCAATACGTCCATCACTTCCAATCCGTACAACTGATTCACCAGCACGAAGGTATTACCTCCGCCTGTAAAAATCGCTTTTGCCTGCCTAATAGCCTTTTTAGGGTCAGCGAATGTGTGTAAGCCCACTATACTCTTCCCTACCCTATTGAAAAACTGTTGCGCAATCTGAGTATATTCATCGTGCGTAATCCCACTGGGGCGTGCATAAGGCACAAATAATATTTCGTCAATTCCTGCAAAGAAATCAATCAATTCATCTTGTAAATAAGAAAGATAAGTACCCCCATATACAGTAGAAGTACTCGCTAATAATATTCTTTTCATCACTGTTTTATTTAGTTATAACACGCAAAGATAATAAAAAATCAAATAGCTTGTATCCCTTCCTCCTTTATTTTACCTCCATTTTACCTTTACTTTTCCCTCGCCACATTCCCCCCCTCTGAGGTAGCCAGCGACAGCTGGGTATGTGCACCGCGAGAGCGGAGTATGTGTAAGGAGGGAGGTTTGTCTCCTTTTCCAGCTTGTCCCCCTTCGGGGGTTCGGGGGCTTACCGAATAAACGACTCGCCACATTCCCCCTCTCTGAGGTAGCCAGCGACAGCTGGGTATGTGTAAAGGGGGAGGTTTCTTTTGATTTTCCGTCATACTTCCCCCTAGTGCCTATGACCTAAGGCCTAGTGCCTCTTCTCTTTTCTTTCGCCTCGAAACCCCGTTTTTAACATTTTTTACATTGTTGTATAATATTATAAATCAACTATTTATATACCCTTTCTATACCAATCGTCCAAGATTCGTATAAGCTTCCTATAAGCTCTCTATAAGCTAACCACACTCATTTTACCTCTTACCTTTTACCTTTTACCTCAACACGCCTTTCCGACCTTTTCCGTTTTCTTCCGAATCCTCCAACCTCTCCTCTAACCTGTCCGACCCGTCTGAAAAGTCCGACCCGTCCATTCCCCTTGGTGGTATTATTGGCATTTCTGGTATTATTAGCATTTACCCCATTTCCTCATTTTCTCATTCTCTCATTTCCTCATTTTCCACTGGCAAAGCTAATTATCGGTATTTCTAGTATTATTAGTATTATTGGCATTAAATACACTTTTTTACCTTTTGCTTTTTTCTTTCCAACTTTTTTCGTACCTTTGCACTCAATCTGAAAACTGTTCTCTAAACTATATAGTAAAAATAAAGAAACTCAATGAAAACAGAACAAGAATTAGCCGAATTTTACGAGCGCTTAAAGAATGAACTCATCGAGACTTCGCTCTTCCCAACTCGTTATCTCTATAAATTTGTAATACCTACTGATGAAGCTAAACTCAATCAGCTCAAAGAGGTATTTAAAAATACCGATGCCGAAATCACCACACGCCCATCGTCTAACGATAAGTACACAGGTGTTTCGGTAAGCCTTACCGTTAAAAACCCCGATGAGGTAATTGCCTATTACAAAGAAGCTGGTAAAGTAAAAGGAATATTATCATTATGACGACCTTAGAATATAACACCGAACGCCCTCACTTAATCATCCCCGAATACGGGCGACACATTCAAAAAATGATAGAAAAAGCGGTACTCCTTAAAGACCGCGATACACGTAATAAAACGGCTCGAAGTATCGTCGCCGTAATGGGAAACTTATTCCCTCACTTGCGCGACGTCCCTGATTTCCAACATAAACTTTGGGACCAGCTCTTTATAATGTCCGATTTTCAGTTAGACGTCGATTCTCCTTATGAAAAACCCACGCCTTCCACACTTCATAAACATCCCGAAAGACTTAGATACCCTCAAGCACATCCCCGCTACCGCTTCTACGGCAACGTAATTATTCGTATGATAAACACTTGCGTAAATTGGGAAAAAGGCGACCTACGTGAAGCTTTAGAGTATTCTATCGCTAACCATATGAAGAAATGCTTCCTCACTTGGAATAAAGAAAGCGTAGACGATAGCGTGGTTTTTGAACATCTATACGAACTGAGTAACGGGCAAATTGATTTGAGAAAGGCTAACGAAGACCTTACTAATAGTCGTGACCTTATCCGCACGAAGCAAAATCTAACTAAACGCACTCCTCAACCGCAACCTCAGCAAGCTAAAAGAATATTCTCAACCAATAAAAAAAATAACAATGGGCGTTTTTAAAATAGAAGGTGGACATACCCTCAAAGGAAGTATCACACCACAAGGAGCTAAAAACGAAGCACTACAAGTACTTTGTGCGGTTTTACTCACCGACCAAAAAGTTACCATTCACAACATTCCCGATATTCAAGATGTGAATAAACTGATTTCTTTGCTCGAGAATTTAGGAGTCAAAATCCAAAAGCTCGGGAAAGGTACTTATAGCTTTCAAGCCGACGATATCAATATAGACTATTTAAAGTCTGAGTCTTTTCATACCGAAGGGCAAGCCCTGCGAGGTTCTATTATGATAGTAGGTCCTCTGCTCACGCGTTTTGGAGTAGGCTATATTCCTAAACCGGGAGGTGATAAAATAGGTCGCCGTCGTCTCGACACCCACTTCGAAGGGTTCATCAAATTAGGTGCCCACTTCGAGTATGATGAGAATAACTTTACTTATAGCGTAGTAGCCAAAAAACTAAAAGGAAGCTATATGCTTTTAGAAGAAGCCTCTATTACAGGTACTGCTAACATTATTATGGCTGCCGTATTAGCCGAAGGCACTACAACTATTTATAACGCAGCTTGCGAGCCCTATGTACAACAACTCTGCCATATGCTCAACGCTATGGGAGCCGATATACAAGGTATCGGTTCCAACCTCGTTACTATCAACGGGGTAGAACGCTTAGAGGGTTGTACACACACTATCCTCCCCGATATGATTGAAATAGGTAGTTGGATAGGCTTGGCTGCTATGACCCGCAGTGAAATTACCATTAAGAATGTAGGCTGGGAGCATTTGGGTATTATGCCTACTATCTTCCAGAAATTAGGTATTACCTTCGAAAAGAAAAACGACGATATTCATATCCCCGCTCATACTAACGGCTATGAAATCCAAAATTATATCGATGGCTCTATCCTAACCGTAGCCGATGCCCCTTGGCCTGGTTTTACCCCCGACCTACTCAGTATCGTGCTGGTAGTCGCTACCCAAGCACGTGGGGAAGTGCTTATTCACCAAAAGATGTTTGAGAGTAGGCTATTCTTCATCGATAAACTCATAGATATGGGCGCTAAAATTATACTATGCGACCCTCACCGTGCTACCGTTATCGGTAATGATTTCCGTTCACCTTTGCGCGCAACCTTAATGACCTCACCTGATATTCGTGCCGGTATAGCCTTGCTTATTGCAGCTCTTTCAGCCAAAGGCACCTCTACCATTTACAATATAGAACAAATAGACCGTGGTTACGAAAACATCGACGGACGACTCAAAGCCCTCGGCGCCCAAATAGTAAGAGTTTCCTAATAGATATCCGATAACACGTAACATATTAAACATTAACCATTAAACATTAATCATTAAAAAGTGAATTATAATTTTGACGAAGTAGTTTGCAGAAAACACACCGATGCTCTCAAGTTAGAGGCATTAGCCCCCCGCTGGGGACGCACCGATTTGCTCCCTATGTGGGTAGCCGATATGGATTTTAAAACACCTCCTTTCATAGTGGAAGTGATGAAAAAACGTATGGAATGTGAAGTCTTTGGCTACACAGTGAAACCCGAAAGTTGGTATGAAGCTATTATCAGTTGGCAAAAACGCCGTCATAAGTGGACGATTACCAAAGAAATGATTTCATTCGTACCTGGGGTAGTACCAGCTTTGGCTATGGCAGTACAGGCATTTACTCAGCGTGGTGAAAAGGTAATGATTCAGCAACCTGTATATAATCCTTTCGCTCAGGTAATCCGCAATAACCATCGCGAATTAGTAAACTGTCCATTAGAGCTGAAAGATGGGCAATATCATATCAATTTTAAACTCTTCAAAAAAAAGATAAAAGGCTGTAAGCTCTTTCTCTTCTGTCACCCTCATAACCCTGGCGGACGTGTATGGACGTGCGAAGAACTCAAAAAAGTAGCAACTATCTGTGCTCAGAACAACGTAATAATAGTAGCTGACGAAATCCACGCCGACCTTACCTTACTTCCCTACGAGCACATTCCGTTTGCCTCAGTAAGCGAAGAAGCTAAACAGAACTCCGTTGTATTTGCATCTCCCAGCAAGGCTTTTAATATGGCAGGCTTAGCTACCTCTTATGCGGTAATTGCTAATCCTACCCTACGCCGTCGCTTCGAGAGCTATGTAGAAGGGAACGAATTGGCTGCCGGCAATGTATTTGCTTTTAATACCGTTGTAGCAGCCTATAACAAAGGCGAAGAATGGTTACAACAAATGCTCACTTATGTTCAAGGTAATATTGATGAAGTGGTAAGTTATATCAAGGAAAACATACCTCAACTAAAAGTCATCATACCTCAAGCCTCTTATTTAGTGTTTATTGATTTCAGTGCGTTACAGCTCAACCAAAAAGATATAGTCGCTCTATGTACCAATAGGGCGCACTTAGCCTTAAATGACGGTAGTATTTATGGTGAAGAAGGCAATGGCTATATGCGCATCAATTTAGCTTGTCCGCGTAGTGTGGTAAGGCAAGCCTTAGCTCAACTCAAAGACGCAATAACATCAATATAAAAGTCAAGCGCCTAAATAATCTGATTATTTAGGCGCTTTTCACATTTCTATTCTCCAATATATCCAAGCTTTTAATTGAGCTCTTATCTCAATTTTAGCGTTACAATGCTAATCACCGCTAAGAAAATCCCTACAATAAGAAAGCGCATCACTATTTTACTCTCGTGATATCCCTTCTTTTGGTAATGGTGGTGTAAAGGCGACATCAAGAAGATACGTCTACCTTCACCATACTTTTTCTTCGTATATTTAAAGTAAACCACTTGCAATATCACCGATAAGTTTTCAATGAGGAAGATACCACAGAGCACAGGCAACAAGAGTTCTTTGCGTACTGCTATGGCTATTACAGCTATAATCCCGCCTATAGTCAAACTTCCTGTATCGCCCATAAACACTTGGGCAGGATAGGTATTATACCACAAAAAGCCCACCAAAGCTCCTGCAAAAGCGGCTATGAATACCGTCATCTCCCCTACTCTTGGGATATACATAATGTTTAAGTATTCTGAGAAGATAATGTTACCCGAAATCCACGCAAATAGCCCTAATGTCAGGACTATAATAGCCGAGCTTCCCGCTGCCAATCCGTCTATACCATCAGTAAGGTTCGCACCGTTAGAAACCGCTGTAACAATAAGAATCACAATGGGAATAAATACCAGCCACACATAATGATGATAATTATCTCCTGCCCACGCAATGAGGTCAGCATAGTCAAACTCGTTATTCTTCACAAACGGAATAGTAGTTTTCGTCGATTTCACTTCTGGAACAAAATTCTCTGTGGCTGTTTCTGCTACTACTTCAGTACGTGTTCGTCCAATACCTGTTTTCTCACTCTTAATAGTTACATTATCATTAAAATAGAGTGTCGCCCCTACGATAATTCCTAAGCCTATTTGTCCTAATATTTTAAAACGTCCTTTCAGTCCGTCTTTATTCTTGCGGAAAGTCTTGATATAATCGTCGATAAAGCCAATGGCTCCCATCCACACAGTAGTGATGAGTAGCAATAGGGTATATACATTATCTAACTTAGCCAACAGCAGTACAGGTATAAGCGTGGCAAGAATAATGATAATCCCCCCCATAGTAGGAGTGCCTGCTTTCTCATTCTGCCCCGTAAGCCCTAAGTCTCGCACCGTTTCGCCTATCTGTTTGCGTTGTAGGAGGCGAATAATACGCTTCCCATAGATGGTAGAAATAAGCAAGGAAAGCATTAAAGCCAAGCCTGCGCGAAACGATAAGTATTTATAAAGCCCCGACCCTGGAAAGTCGTAATATTTTTCAAGATATTCTAATAAATAATATAACATTTTAAATAATAGTTAAATGGTAAGAGATAAGAACTATTTGATAACGATTACAATCTCTTTATCGCGTCTCTTTTTCTTTTTGCCATCAGTGGCTTTTAAATCAATTTTCACGGTATGAGCATCTATTTTCTCAATATAAGGGTGTTTGCCTTTTATCTTCTTTATTTTGCCCTCGAATACAAGCGTATTATTGATATCAATATTAAACATCTTCTTCATCTGTGCTACGCGCTCTGCTTGCTCTTCATCATCTGTATTTTGTTCCAAAGCAGCAATATTGATGCGCAACTCCTTGCCGTCCCATTTAAAAGCCGAAATACTCAGAGGGTTGTTATTGCGTGTCCCTCTACCAATAGCGGCGGTGATAGAAGCGTATTCTTCAGGCGCAAAATGGTCGAACCTAACCTGAAAACCTACTTCCTTATTGTCTTTAAAAAGTCCTTTAATAGCTGCGCGTTTCAGCAATTCAGCTTTATCAGCAGGAATGCTATCCTTTTCTACTGTTTTTTGAAAGTCGTAAACCGATTGCCATTCTTTCGGAAATTCGGGCATATTCACGTTTTTCAAACTGTTTTCTCCTTGTTTTGCCTTTGCTTGCATAGCAAGCATTTCACTCATATCCACTGCCATATCCGTAGAAATGGTAGCATCTTTATGAAACGTAAAGGTATTTGTTACACTACAAGATTGCAATGCTAGTAGCGCAAAAGCTAATAAAATCAGTTTTTTCATTAGTTATCAATTACAAATTTTGGTGCAAAGATAATATTTTTTACAATACTTCTATCATTCCTGAAATCAAACGCACCTTTTTTACTTCAAAATATCTCCCTCTATCCTCCTTCTTAGGCTTGTTTTAACTCCGCCTTCCCTTCGTTCATTCTTCGTCTTTTGTTCGTTCATTCTTCGTCTTTTGTTCGTTCATTCTTCGTCTTTTGTTCGTTCATTGTTCGTCTTTTGTTCGTCTTTTCTTTATCTGCCCGTGCGGCTCGCACCTGTCTGTCGTGCTACGACCTCGCACTGTCATTAATTTGGTATTATTGGCATTTCTGGCATTGTGGTATTACTCCGGTATTATTGGCATTGTGGTTTTCTGAAGAACTTCCTCCACCGTTGTCCTGTAATCAAACCAATGTATAGAACTATCTTTGTGAAACCACGTAAATTGTCGCTTGGCAAATCGACGAGTGTTCTTCTTAATTTCCTCTATCGCAAAGCCAAACGAGGTCTTCCCTTCAAAAAAAGCAAATAACTCCTTGTAGCCTACTGTCTGCAAAGCATTGAGTTCCTTGTGCGGAAACATATCTTGTGCTTCTATAAGCAACCCTCCTTCAAGCATTTGCTCTACTCGCTCATCAATGCGATTGTAAAGCACCTCTCGCTCTGCCGTAAGTCCTACTTGTATGCTCTCAAAGTCTCTCACCGTTTCTTTTTTGTTTAAAAAAGACGAATAAGGCTTCCCTGCTACCATACACACTTCTAAGGCGCGTATCATTCGTTGCGGATTATTTGTATCTATTTTCTCGTATTGCACAGGGTCTAAAGCTTTTAGCTTTTGTTGCAAAAAAACAATGCCTTCTGCTTTATACTGCGCATTCAGCTCTTTTCTTATCTGTTCATCGGTTTCAGGAAAATCATCTAATCCACTGAGCACTGCATTAGCATAAAGCCCACTTCCTCCTACCATTACTACCACATCGTGAGTTCTAAAAAGTGTGTTGAGCAAGCTAATAGCATCGCGCTCAAAATCGCCTACTGAATAAGGCTCAAAAATAGATTTATGCTGAATGAAATGGTGCTTTGCCTGAGCCAATTCATCAGGCGAAGGAACAGCTGTGCCTATTGAAAGCTCCTTAAAAAACTGACGTGAGTCGCAAGAGATGATTTCAGTACCGAAGTGTTGTGCTAAGGCTATAGCCATTCGCGTTTTTCCAATAGCAGTAGGTCCTACCACACTCAAAAGTATTTTTTTATGCTTCATCGTGATTGTTCTTTTGGAGTATTAACTCACTACCACATTGGCTACAATATTTAGCCCCCTGCAAATGTTTATCAAAAGAACATCGTTTACAAACTAATTTTCCAGCAACCTCATTCTCTTCGTGTTGCTTTTTGCTCCCCTCAATAGAATGTTTCTTTTTCATATGGGTATATTCAGCAGTAACAATACCCGTAGGTACCGCAATAACGCCATAACCCAATATCATTACAAACGAAGCTATCAGCTGTCCCAATGTAGTTTGCGGAGCTATATCTCCAAAGCCTACGGTAGTCATTGTTACAATACACCAGTAAACACCGCGTGGGATACTGCTAAACCCGTTCTGGTGTCCTTCCACTACATACATTACTGACCCTAAGAGTATACAAATCACCGATATGAAATAAATGAAGATAAGAATTTTGTCTCGGCTAGTGCGCAAAGCCATTTTCAGCTCCTCCCCTTGCTTCATAAAACTCGCTAAATCCAAGATACGGAAAATACGCAATAAGCGCAAAGCCCTCACTACTGATATTGCCTTTGCACCAGGAGCGAAGAACGATATGTACATTGGCAAAATAGCAATGAGGTCTATAATGCCATACATACTAAAAATATATCTATAAGGCTTTTTATTGGTAATAATACGCAAGATATATTCAAGTGAGAAGAAAACGGTTATCACCCACTCCATAAACACCAACAAACCGTGCAAATGGTAGTCAACACCCTTTACGGTTTCAAGCATTACCATTATCACACTGATAGTAATGAGCGACAACAGCACAAGGTCAAATAGTTTACCTAAGCGTGTATTCGTCCCATAAATAATAATATAAGCCTTTTGCTTGAATATATTATATTCTGATTTAAGTGTTGCTTTGTCCATAAATCAATATTTACTAAGCCATTCACGGAATGAATAAAAGTTTTGTGGTGATACACCGTGCCCTATCGGAAACTCTTCATAAGTGCATTTAGCCCCTATCGATTTTAAAAACTCAGGGGTTTTCCTGTCCCATTCCACAGGTATTACTTGGTCACTGGTGCCGTGCGATACGTAAAAGTGCGTAGCCGAATGGTTCTCTTTCTTATATCCGTCTTTCAAGATATCCTCATTTAAGTAACCACTCAGTGCTATTACTCTGCGTATTTTCTTAGGATAAGATATCGCAATAGCCATACTCAATATACTCCCCTGACTGAATCCTAAGAGGTTTATGTTTCTCGTATCCAAATCATATACCTTACAAGCCTCATCAATACATCTCATTATTAATTCACGCGATTCAATAGCTTGCTCATTATCGCTCCAATAGGCTTGGTCTTCATCAAAGTTAATCATATACCACGCATAACCAAATGAGGTTAAATTATAAGGCGCACGCAATGATATAATCGTGTATTCTTTGGGTAATTCATCGGCAAAGGAGAAAAGGTCTTCCTCATTGCTCCCATAACCGTGCAACATAAATATTACAGGCGAACGTTTAGTCCTTACCTGTGGTTCGCGAATTACGTATTCTAAAGGTAGTTTTTTATGTGTTTCCATTGTTTTTTTCTTTGTTTTAAAGTAACAGTTTGTAAATAATAAAATCAAGCTCCCTATAACAAAGGTAAGACATTTCTTAAACTCCATCGTTCAATATTGCTTGTCCGTGAGCAATAATCCCCAATACTTTTCCTTTCATCGTCGCACCTATAAAAGCACTATTCTTTGAAGCTGATAATATCATCTCTTTTGTAAAAACAGTCTCTCCTTCGGGAGTAAAGATAGTAACATCAGCTTCTGTATTTTCAGCTATGGGTACAGTAGGTATCCCGAAACGTTTGCGCGCCGAGGTAAGCAGTGTTATCGCTCTTTCAACAGTTGTATACTGACTCAGCACACCCCACACATTCTCCAGCCCAATAGTTCCAAACGAGGCAAGGTCAAACTCTTTAAATTTGAGTTCTATGTCCAACGGATTATGGTCAGAGGTAACAAAGTCTATCGCTCCTCTTTGTAAGGCGTCTCTTAGTTCCTTTACATTTTCAGTATCGCGCAAAGGGGGCAACACTTTGTAATTGGTATCAAACCCTCCTAAAACCTCGTCAGTAAACTGAATATTATGGATAGCTACACTACAAGTCACGTCCAATCCTTTGTTTTTTGCCTCCTCAATAAGCGCTACCGATTTTGCTGTGGATATAGTAGGAATATGTAACTTCCCCCCTGCGTATTCTAATATAGCCAAATCACGCGCTACACACAGTTCTTCAGCCAAAGCAGGAATGCCTTTTAGTCCTAATCGGGTGCCTTCTATATGCTCATTCACCACACCTTTACCCATAATTTTAGCATCGTTAGGAAAAGAAATAACAATACCACCGAAAGGCTGTGTATATTGCAAGGCTATTTTCAGCAGGTTGCTGTTGTATATGGGCTTCTTATAATCGCCAAAAGCCACAGCACCTCCATTTTGCATATCGTAAAGCTCGGCAAGAAATTCCCCCTTGCTCTCTACCGTTAATGCCCCAATAGGGTGAGCGGTAGTAGCAAAATGCTTCGTTTTTTCTTTGATATACATTACAGCTTGCTTGTTGTCGGCTACGGGGTGAGTAAGCGGATTAACGAGCACGTGTGTAAAACCACTTCTCTGTGCCGTAAGCATTCCATTCTCTAAGGTCTCCCGCTCTTCAAAGCCTGGTTCGCCAAAGCAAACACTGCTATCCGTCCAACCTTGTGATATATAAGTGTTTTCCAGCACCTTATCTACCCCTTCGGCAGCAATATGATTGGATATCTGCTTAATAACCCCATCTGAAATTAAAATATCTTTTACAGCACCGTGATAGGCACTCTCTTCATCAATAATCTTTGCCGACTTGAGTAATATATCCATAGAATTACGCTTTTAATTTCTCTGCAAAGGTACAACTAAAAAAACAATTAAAAACTATTTTTACAAATTATTTTTTTCAGATAACAAAATTTAGTACATTTGTCGCCTAATAAAAAAAGACAACAAGTACAAAAAGTTATTTTTATAAGCGAATCCCTATAAGATGCAGAAAATTTTTCTACAAAACACCCTTTACACAGTGATACTGCACGTATAGCTATCGTCCAAGATTCGTCCAAGATTCGTATAAGGTTTGTCCAAGATAGGTATACAGAATATTTTTCTAACCTTAAAAATCTGTTATCTCAACACTCACCTAATTAAAAAAACACCCAAAAACTATGGAAAGCATATTTAAACATTGCCCAAATTGTACTTCTACAAACATCGAATTTCCCAATAATGTGCGCTTTTTATGCCACGATTGCGGTTTTACCTATTTCCACAATATTGCCGCCGCGGTAGCAGTAGTGTTCAAGCATAAAGATAAAATACTATTTACAGTCCGCAATATGAACCCCGACAAAGGGAAACTCGACCTTCCAGGTGGTTTTATCGACCCCAACGAAACGGCTCAAGAAGCAGCTTGTCGCGAAGTAAAAGAAGAAATGGGACTCATCATCAAACCTGAGCAACTGCGCTTCATCACCACCTACCCCAATAATTATCTGTACAAAAATGTACCCTACCGCACTATGGATATCTTTTTCGAATGCGAACTCAAAGCCGAAGAAGTACATATTGTAGCCCCCGATGAAATTAAAGAACTCCGGTGGATTGCTCTTAAAGATATTCGAGAAGAAGAAATTGGTTTTATATCAGTGCGTACAGTCATAAAACAACTTCAAAGCTAATTATTGATATACAGTTTATTAGTTTAGAAAAAAGAGAGATTTCTTAAAAAATAATTTCTTTTTTGCTTGGTGTTTTCAAAAAAACACGTACATTTGCAAAATCTAAAAGAAAGAACATAAAACAATAATTTATGGCAACAATTATCAATTACGCGATTATTATTATCTATTGTACAGCATTAGTAGGCATTTTCTTATATAGCCTTTCAATGCTTAGTTTGCTACTGAACTATCTCAAACATCGCAAACAAAACGACGAGGCTCCTAAGTTTAACTTGCTCGACCCTAAGGAGATTCCGTACGTAACCATCCAGCTACCACTTTACAACGAGAAGTATGTAGTACGTCGTTTGCTCGAAAATATCGCAAAATTGGAGTACCCTCGTACCAAACTCGAAATTCAAGTGCTCGACGACTCTACCGACGAATCAGTAGCTGAAACCGCTGAAATCATTAAAGAACTACAAGCTACAGGCTTGGATATTAAGCACATTCGTCGCACCAATCGCGAAGGCTTTAAGGCTGGTGCTCTTAAAGAAGGCTTAGCTATTGCCAAAGGTGATTTTGTTGCCATCTTCGATGCCGACTTTATGCCTCAACCCGATTGGCTCAAACGTACGGTAGTATACTTCAAAGACCCTGAAATAGGCGTAGTGCAAACTCGCTGGGGGCACATCAACCGCAATTATTCTATCCTTACTAAAATACAAGCTCTCGCTCTTGATGTCCATTTCACTCTTGAACAAGTAGGACGTAATTCTAAAGGATATTTTATCAACTTCAACGGTACAGCAGGTATTTGGCGTAAAGCGTGCATTTACGATGCAGGTAACTGGGAAGGCGACACCCTTACCGAAGACCTCGACCTTAGTTATCGTGCTCAATTAAAGAATTGGAAATTCAAATATTTGGAAGATGTAGAAACTCCTGCCGAGCTTCCAGTAGTTATTTCAGCAGCACGCTCTCAACAGTTCCGCTGGAACAAAGGAGGAGCTGAGAACTTCCGTAAAACAGTAAGCCGTGTATTAGCAGCTAAAAACATAGGTTGGAAAACCAAATTTCACGGGGTAATGCACCTCCTCAATAGCTCTATGTTCTTATGGGTATTTGTGGTATCAGTTCTTAGTATTCCTATGTTGTACATCAAAAACCAATACGGACATTTAGCGTGGATATTCCACATTACTAGTTTCTTTATCATCAGTACTGTTATCTTGTTTATTTGCTATTGGTTTACTTATAAGAACCTGCAAGGAAAGACCTTCGACGACTTTTTAAACTACATCAAACTGTTTGTAACGTTCTTCTCAGTAGCCTTAGGTTTCTCTTTCCATAACACTGTTGCAGTACTCGAAGGACACACAGGTAAACGCAGTGAGTTTGTGCGTACCCCTAAATTCAATATCAATGCACTTTCCGATAGCTGGAAAAACAACAAATACATCAATACCAAACTATCACCTAATATGATAGTAGAATTCTTACTAATGTTGTATTTTCTCTTTGGACTATACAGTGCCGTTCGTCTTAACGACTTTGGTATGTTCCCATTCCACTGTATGCTTACCCTAGGTTTTGGATTTGTATTCTTCAAATCACTTACCTCAAAAGCTTAATTGATTAGTATATTTGTAAATTAGCAAATGAATGTATAAAATAAAGGGTTGTCTTGAATAATAGGCAACCCTTTTATCTTATCTCTTACCTAAAACAATGAACTTAGAAACTTTCAGAGACTTTTGCTTGTCCTTACCACATACTACTGAAGATATGCCTTTTGGCGAGGACATATTGGCTTTTCGCATTTGTGGGAGGATATTTGTGCTTACGAATTTAGAAAGCGTCCCTTTGAGGGCAAGTCTCAAATGCAACCCTGAGCGCGCTTTGGAGCTTCGTGAGCAATACCCTGAAAAGATTATAGCAGGCTATCACTTAAACAAAAAACTTTGGAATACAGTTTTGGTAGAAAGCCTCCCTCCCACTCTTATTGAAGAAATGGTACAACATTCTTACGAAGAAGTACTCGCCAAAGTACCTAAAAAAGAGAAAGAACTTATAACAAATCAATAGTATGAGACAAAAATTTACTTTGATTACTTTGGGCGTTCGCGATTTTCAAAAAGCCCTTAGTTTCTACGAAGGCTTAGGTTGGCAAAAATCAGATAAAAGTATGGACGACTATGCTCTTTTTCCTTTGGGAGGCATCGTATTGGGACTTTACCCCTTAGAAGAACTTTCAGAAGATACTACTTTGCCTTATGAGTCAAGTTCGTTTGCAGGAATGACTATCAGCTACAATGCTACCTCGGAAGCGGAAGTAGACGCTGTATTAGCCAAAGTTAAAGAATTAGGAGCAACTATAATAAAACCTGCTCAAAAAGTATTTTGGGGTGGCTATAGCGGTTACTTTAAAGATTTAGACGGTTATGTGTTTGAAGTCGCTTATAATCCTTTTTGGGAGTTCGATGAGAATAACAATCTTAAATTGTAGACAATGAAAACACGTATTACAGAACTTTTTAATATTCAATATCCTATTATTCAAGGAGGAATGATATGGGCAAGTGGTTGGCGATTGGCTTCAGCAGTGAGCAATGCAGGCGGTTTAGGACTATTGGGCGCAGGCTCTATGCACCCCGAAACCCTTACAGAACACATACGTAAGTGTAAAGCGGCTACCGATAAACCTTTTGGGGTGAATATTCCTATTATGTACCCCGAAATGGACAAAGCTATTGAAGTGATTTTGCGCGAAGGGGTAAAGATTGTATTTACTTCGGCAGGAAATCCGGCTACCTATACCTCTTTATTGCAAAAAGAAGGCATAAAAGTAGCTCACGTAGTGAGTAGTAGTAAGTTTGCCCTTAAAGCCCAAGTTGCTGGCGTAGATGCTGTGGTAGCTGAGGGCTTTGAAGCGGGCGGTCACAACGGACGTGAAGAAACTAGCACAATGGTGCTCATTCCTGCTGTGCGCAAAGTATTAAATATTCCTCTCATTGCTGCAGGGGGAATTGCTACAGGTAGCGGAATGCTTGCTGCTCTTGCCTTAGGTGCCGAAGGGGTACAGATAGGCAGCAGGTTCGTAGCTACTACCGAGGCTTCTGTACACCCTAATTTTAAAGAAAGAATAGTAGCCGCCGGAGAAGGTGATACAGAACTTACGTTAAAGGAATTAGCCCCTGTACGTTTGCTTAAAAACGGCTTCTATAAGGAAGTAAAAGAGCTCTACAACACTCAGCGAGCTACTGTCGAAAACCTTAAAGCCTTAGTAGGTAATCGCCGTACCAAACAAGGAATGTTTGAAGGAGACGTAGAACAAGGCGAGTTAGAAATAGGGCAAGTAGCGAGTCTCATTACCCAGGTGCAAAGCGTAAAAGAGGTTATTGATGAGATGGTGATGGAATACAGGAGAAGTATTAAGAAATTACCTCATTAATAAAATAGTATTATTAGAATATTTGTCATTATTGTTATTTACCGTACTTTTGCACCCTAAAATTATACAATAAATATATATGAAAGCAGGAATTGTAGGACTGCCCAACGTGGGGAAGTCTACTTTATTTAATTGTTTATCAAATGCTAAAGCACAGAGTGCTAACTTCCCTTTTTGTACTATAGAGCCCAACTTGGGTGTTGTAAACGTACCTGACCCCCGTTTAGAGAAACTCGAAAGCCTTGTAAAACCTGAGCGTGTAATGCCTGCAACGGTAGAGATTGTAGACATAGCTGGACTGGTGAAAGGCGCCAGTAAAGGCGAAGGTTTGGGTAACCAATTTTTGGGAAATATACGTGAGTGTAATGCGATTATCCACGTATTGCGTTGTTTTGAAAATGACAACATCGTACACGTTGATGGGAGTGTAGACCCTATACGCGATAAAGAAACTATTGATATAGAATTGCAGTTAAAAGACCTTGAAACGGTTGAAAAACGCTTGGAGAAAGTAACACGTGCAGCGAAAGCAGGCGATAAGAAAGCGGCGAAAGAAATGGACTTGCTCAACCGTGTAAAGGAGGCTTTGCTCACGGGTGTTTCGGCTCGTGCCGTGCAAGTAAGCGATGAAGAAAAAGAATTGATGGACAGTTTCCAACTGCTCACTACCAAGCCTGTGCTATATGTGTGCAATGTAGATGAAAAATCGGCTAAAAACGGAAACGCTTATGTGGAACAAGTGAAAGATGCCGTAAAAGGCGAAGATGCCGAAGTGATTGTATTGGCAGTAGCCACTGAAGCCGACATCACCGAATTGGAAAGTTACGAAGAACGCCAAATGTTCTTGGAAGATATAGGTTTAGAAGAACCAGGAGCCTCTAAACTCATTCGTGCAGCTTATCACCTGCTGAACCTACAAACTTATTTCACCGCAGGAGTAAAAGAAGTGCGTGCGTGGACGATTCATCAAGGAGACACTGCCCCTCAAGCCGCAGGGGTAATTCACACCGATTTTGAGAAAGGATTTATTCGTGCCGAGGTAATCGCTTATAATGATTTTATTACTTATGGCAGTGAGGCTAAAGTAAAAGAAGCTGGTAAAATGCGCGTGGAAGGTAAAGAATATATCGTGAAAGACGGCGATATTATGCACTTCCGCTTTAACGTATAAAAAAGCCGGTAAGCAGATTCCCATCGCTTACCGACAAAAATAATTCTAAATTAAATAATCTTTATGGTTCAACTTTGTGCTTGAAAAGCAATCGCTTTTAAAAGACGAGGCAAAGATATGGCAATATTCTATTAGAAACAATATAAATTAGCTAATTAGGTAATTCGTTAGTAGTGTTCATCAGTAATTTTGCTAATTGGTAAATTATTTATATCTTTGCCGAGAAGTTAGAAAATAAAAAGTTCATTATATGAGAAAAAAAATTGTAGCAGGGAACTGGAAAATGAACAACGACCTTAACAAGTCGTTAGCACTTATTTCCGACCTATTGAAAAAAGTACCTCAAACAAATGCTGAGGTAATGATTGCCCCTACCTTTGTAAACCTTATTCCAGCTGTAGAAGCAGTAAAAGGTAGCCACATCGAAGTAATTGCGCAAAATATGCACTTTGCTGAAAACGGTGCTTACACGGGAGAAATTTCGGCTGAAATGTTAGGCAGTATTGGGGTAAAAACTACTATTTTAGGACACTCTGAGCGCCGTGCTTACTTTAACGAAACTGATGAGAGTTTAGCTAAAAAAGTGAACACAGCCCTTAAACACAATATGCGTGTAGTGTTCTGTATTGGTGAAGAGTTAGCTGACCGCAAAGCTAATAAGCACTTTGATGTGGTAGGTAGCCAAATCAAAAATGGTTTGTTCCACTTGCCTGCTGAGGCTTGGCAACATATTGTATTGGCTTACGAACCTGTATGGGCTATTGGTACAGGCGAAACCGCTACTCCTGACCAAGCACAGGAAATTCACCACTTTATTCGTAAAACTATTGCTGACAAATACGGCAAAGGGGTTGCTGATAAAGTATCCATCTTGTATGGAGGTAGTGTAAAACCGGATAATGCAAAAGAAATCTTTGCAAAAGAAGATGTAGATGGCGGACTCATAGGTGGGGCTGCCCTTAAAGCTGATGATTTTGTTACTATTATCAAAAGCATTTAAAAGTTATTATTCCTTTTATAACGACTGTCCAATGAACTTTGTTCTTGGGCAGTCTTCTTTATGTAAATTAAAATATGATACAAAACGACTTATTCTTGAGAGTACTCAGCGGTGAGGTTACTGAACGACCGCCTGTGTGGATGATGCGTCAAGCAGGACGCTATTTGCCCGAATTTAGAGCTTTACGCGATAAATACGACTTCTTTACGCGCTGTCAGACACCGGAGCTGGCTGCGGAAATCACCGTACAACCGGTAGATATAGTAGGGGTAGATGCTGCGATATTGTTTTCGGATATATTGGTAGTGCCTCAGGCTATGAATATAGAAGTAGAAATGAAAAAAGGCGTGGGACCGTGGTTGCCTAAGCCTATCCGTACAGCTAAAGATGTGGAACAAGTAATTGTGCCTAATATTGAAGAGCATTTGGGCTACGTAATGGAGGCAGTAAAGCTCACTAAGCAAATGCTGAACAATCGTGTGCCCTTAATTGGCTTTGCGGGTTCGCCTTGGACGATTTTCTGTTATGCGGTGGAAGGCTCAGGTTCACGTGATTTTTCGACGGCTAAGGAGCTTTGTTTTACGCAGCCTTCGGTAGCACACAGCTTATTGCAAAAGATTACTGACACAACGATTCTTTACCTGAAAGAAAAAGTAAAAGCAGGGGTAGATGCCGTACAGCTTTTTGATAGCTGGGGAGGAGTGTTAGCTCCTGACGACTATCGCACATTCTCGTGGCAATACCTCAACCAAATAGTAGAAGCTCTTGCTCCTTTTACCAAAGTGATTGTCTTCGCGAAAGGCTGTTGGTATGCTTTGCCTGAAATGGCAACTTCTAATGCAGCTGCTTTGGGTGTGGACTGGACGTGCGCCCCTGAAATAGCGCGCGAACTTACAAGAGGTAAAAAAGTATTACAAGGTAACTTCGACCCCTCACGACTCTTAGCACCTCCTGCCGAAATCAAAAAGAAAGTGAAAGAGATGATAGATGCTTTTGGAAAAGACCATTATATTGCCAACTTAGGGCACGGTATCTTACCTAATGTGCCCGTAGAAAATGCTATTGCTTTTGTAGAGGCAGTAAAATCCTATCGCTTATAAAAAGCTATAGTTTTTTAATAGCGTAAATGAGAGTATCTACATCTTCTGGTTTAGTAGCCCAAGAAGTGATAAGACGTATGGCTGTATGGGTTTCATCGACTTTCTTCCATATATAAAAATCGAATTGCCTTTGGAGAAGAGCTACTTGCTCATTAGTGAGAATAGGGAACACCTGATTAGTAGGAGTATGCGACAAGAAGTGTACTCCTTTTTCTATAAAAGCGTCTTGAATACGTTTAGCTTGAGCATTTGCGTGAAGAGCTAATTCATTAAATAAATTATTTTGGAAAAGCTCCAAGAACTGTATGCCGAGAAACCTTCCTTTGGCAAGTAAAGCCCCTTTTTGTTTGATATGGTACTCAAAGCCCAATTGAAGTTCAGGATTGTTTAAAACAATTGCTTCTCCCATTATTGCCCCATTTTTAGTAGCTCCTATATAGAAAGCATCGGTATAACGAGCTAAATCTTCCCAAGTAATATCATTGCCAGAAGCATTGAGAGCGTGAGCTAAACGAGCTCCATCGATATAGAGTAAGAGGTTCAGTTCTTGACACAGATGGTACAAATCTTTTAATTCTTGAAGCGTATAGATAGAGCCTAATTCAGTAGCATTGGAAATGTATACTAATCGGGGCACTACTTGATGAGGAAAATTGGTGTAACAAGTTGCTACTTCACGAATATCATCAAGTTGTATTTTGCCATCTATTGCAGGAGTTATGTGTATTTTATGTCCGGTAGCTTCGATAGCTCCCGTTTCGCTATCGCAAATATGAGAGGTTTCGCAAGTAATAACGCTTTCATAAGGACGTAACATTGCTCCTAATGCTAAGAGATTGGCTTGTGTACCTCCGCTTACGAAATATATTTTACTTTGAGGATTATTTAGTTTTTCGGCAATAAGAGCTTTTGCTTTAGTAGTATAAGTATCGCAACCATATCCTTGTTGTTGTTCGAGGTTGCTTTCTAACATTCGGTTTAAAATAGAAGGGTGAGCCCCTTCGGAATAGTCGTTTTTAAATGATATTTTCATAGTTTGTTCAAAGGTAATAGAGAGCTGCTATTACGAATTCAGAATGCAAAAGTAAAACTTTTTTATGTAAGAACGTTGTGAATATGAAAAAATTTATTACTTTTGCGCCCGAATTAATAACGAGGTCGTGAACCTCACTAATTAAATTTTTTATGCCAGTAAAAATTAGATTACAACGTCACGGAAAAAAAGGCAAGCCTTTCTATTGGATTGTAGCTGCTAATTCACGTGCAAAAAGAGATGGTAAATTCCTTGAAAAGTTAGGAACTTACAATCCTGTTAGCAATCCTGCTCAGATTGAAATAGATGTAGATGCAGCTGTAAAATGGTTGAAAAACGGAGCACAACCTAGTGACACAGCACGTCGTATTCTTTCTTACAAAGGGATATTGCTAAAATACCACTTGCTTGGTGGAGTTGCCAAAGGAGCTTTGACCGAAGAACAAGCAGAGGCTAAGTTCAATGCTTGGGTAGAAGAGAAAGCTAACAAAGTATCTACAAAAGAACAAAAATTAGCTAAAGAGAAAGCAGAAGCAAAAGCAAAGGCTTTGGACGCTGAAAAAGAAGCTAATGAGAAACGCAAGAACGCTGCTGTAGCTAAAGCTACCGAAGCAACAGCTGAAGCAACCGAAGAGGTTACGGAAGCTACCGAAGCTGAAGCTCCTGCTGAAGAAAATAACGAAACTGAGGCATAACCCTATGACTTTAAAAGATTGTTTTTATATAGGAACAATTGTGTCAAAGTTTAGTTTTAAGGGCGAGGTGCTAATTAAGTTAGATTCCGACGACCCTGAAATGTATGAAGAAATGGAATCAGTATTTATTGCCTTAGGCAATAATCTGGTTCCTTTTTTTATTGAAAAGAGCACTTTACACAAGTCGGATTTATTGCGCGTGAAGTTTGAAGAGATAGAAACTGAGGCTGATGCAGAAGCTCTATTGAGACACAAAGTTTATTTACCTCTTGCGGTATTGCCTAAACTATCGGGGAATAAGTTTTATTACCACGAAGTGATAGGGTTTCAGGTGGAAGATGTGCACTACGGAGTAGTAGGGAAAATAGTTGCAATAAACGACAGTACTTCTCAAGCGTTATTTGAAATTGAGAATGAGAACGGAAATGAGATACTTATTCCTATGGCTGATGAGTTTATTGAGAAGATAGATAGAGCCCACAAGAAAATTATTGTAAAAACCCCAGAAGGACTTATTGATTTGTATTTAGAAAATTAAGTACAAGCATAAAATATAAACAAGGTTATCAAAAGCTATTTTGATAACCTTGTTTATTTATCTTAATAAGAGAAAAACTACAGATTATGCTTCTTCAACAAGGGAAGAAAGAAGAATGAAAGGCTTCCCAATAAGAGCGTCATAGCAAATTGTGATGTCCATACAATCCAACCAAAGGCTGTACCCACAGGAGTAGCTACTCCAAACAAAAATAGTACTTCGGCAATAAAAAAGGGATAAGAACCAAAGCCTGCATTGGTGAAGGTCATTGCAAAACTACCCACCACAAAAGCTGTAAGCACATTGGGCAAACTGATATGTGCGGTTTCGGGTAGGGCAAAAAACGGAATATAGAACATCAAAAAGTACATTGCCCAAATAAAAAGAGTATGAAAAAGAAATAGTGTTCTATGTTTTATTTTTACGACTGATAGGATTCCTTCCTTTATTCCGTTTAAAAAGACTTTTACCTTGATAAAAAAAGGTTTATCGGAAGTGTAAATGAAATACAAAAAAACTATAAACGAAAAACCTCCTATACCCATCAACCACATTAGTTTTTGAAAAGGTATTTTGGAGAGAAGAAAGTTGCTTATAACCTCGAATTGGAGAATGAAAGCGAGCATAGTGAATAGAAAAAGCAAAAGTAGGTCGATAATTCGTTCGGAGATGATAGTGCCTAATGATTTCTCGAAAGGGACTCCGTCGTAATTGCTTACTACTAAGGCACGAGAGACCTCGCCTGAACGCGGTATGGTTACATTCACCAAATAACCAATGAACACAGCCATTGCTCTATGTAAGAAAGCTGTGCGGTAACCCAAAGGTTTTAGCAACAAATGCCAACGTATGGCTCGAGAAAGGTCACTTAAAAATCCTAAAAATACAGCCAAAATGATATAGAAGTAATCAGCGTTTAGAAAAGTGTGTTTTATTTGGACAAACTGTTCTTCGTTAAATTGGCGATAAGCATACCAACACAAGAAAACGCCTACAAATATCGGAAGGGCTATCTTTAAGAACTTTTTCATTCGATTAGGTTGGTTGTTTCATTAGGGAAGATAATAGAAGGCTTAAAAGTTTTAGCTTCTTCAAAATCCATTAAAGCGTAGGATATGATGATGATGATATCACCTTTTTGCACTTTACGAGCAGCAGGGCCATTCAGTACAATAGCACCTGATTTTCTCTTTCCTTTAATAATATAAGTTTCGAAGCGTTCACCATTATTAACATCTACAATGGACACCTTTTCTCCCTCAATCATTTGAGCTGCCTCCAACAAATCTTCGTCAATGGTAATGCTTCCGATATAATCTAAATCGGCACCTGTAACCTTAACGCGGTGAATTTTAGATTTTAATACTTCTATTTGCATATTTATATTTGTATTGTTTTAAAAAACGGCGCAAATGTACGTTAAAAAATTGAAAACAGTGTAAGAAAGAAAAAAATTATGCTTACCTCTGCCCTATCCTTAGCTTATACAAACCTTGGACGATTGTTATACAAAGAGTATTTATAAGTTTAATATTCAACATCTTAAAGAATAGTAATTTTATATAAATGAGATTATCATTCTCAGTTTTTAGTTAGAAAGATTTATTTTGCATAAATTACAATAGAAAAAAATAGGAAGAAAGTGCTTGTTTACTAAAAAATATTCTTATCTTTGCCACCTAATTATATTTTACAAATGATGATGAAAAAACTATTTATTTTGTCGTTAGCCGCAATAGGCTTTGTAGCTTGTAGTAAACGAGCTGATTATATAGTGCTTTCAGGAAAAGTAGAAGGCACTAATGGGATTCCTTTGGAGCTGAAGATAATAGGTGGTGAAGTAGACCAGCCATTGCATATCAAACCCGATGGTACTTTTCAAGACACGCTTCGCGTACCTTCTAATTACTATACTATTTTCAATCCTCAGGGAATAGAAATTCCGTTGTATTTGGAGCAAGGAGACGAACTTGGGGTTAATATCGACCTCACTAAGATGCCTTTAGAAATAAAGTTCTCGGGCAAGGATACGCTTGCAAATGCTTATTTGCACAAGAAAGCTGACCTTACAATGGAAATTCAGAAAAGTGGTGGTATGCAACAACTTTTAGTTAAAGCACCTGCAGAATTTAAAACAGCCGTAAATGAGTATAGCAAAAAGTATACTGACCTTTTGAAAAACACTAAGAACCTCTCTAAAGACTTCGTTAAAAAAGAGGAAAAGGCTATTAACTACGAAATGCTTTACTTAAAATCTATTTACAAAAATGCACACCAAAAACTCACTCAAGAAGAGGTAGCACTTCCTAAAGAGTTTGCTGATGAGCTCGCTAAGATAGATTATGATATTGCTGAAGATTATAATACCTACAGAGCTTACAAAGAATTAGTTACTAATAAACTATTCGATAAGTTTCAAGATAACGAAAACGACGAAAACCCTTGGGGTAAACTCATCGCACACGTAAAAGGTCTGAAATCTAAAAACATTAAAGCAGACCTTACTCGTTATTTTATCAGTGGAGTTTCAGTAGCTAACACTCCTGAAGAAAATGCTGAACTCATCAAAAGTATCAAAGAAAACGTGAAAGACACTGCTGCCTTAAAAGAGTTAGACAGACGTATAGCGGTACTTGAAAGGCTAAAACCTGGTACAGATTTTCCTCCTTTTACAGCTGAAGATTTGAATGGCAAACCAGTATCTTATGAAAGTCTTAAAGACAAATTGCTTTACATCGACGTTTGGGCAACTTGGTGTAAACCTTGTATAAAAGAAATACCAAGTATGAAGGCTTTGCAAGAAGCATACAAAGGCAAACCCGTTACTTTTGTAAGTATTTCAGTAGACCAAGACAAAGAGGCTTGGAAAGCTGCTGTACAACGTGAGAAGCTAAGTGGTATCCAACTATACACTAACCTAAGTATGAACCGCGATTTCATAGATAACTACGACTTGAGCGGTATCCCTCGTTTTATGTTAGTAAAGAATGGTAAAATCATTAGCATTAGTGCACCTAAACCATCAGATGCTAAGGTAAAAGAACTTATCAACGCGAATTTATAACAAATACTTTTTTCATATTGAACAACTTTGCTAAAGCCATACAGACTTTAGCAAAGTTTTTTTGCTAATTATCTCATTGACAAATCGACAAATTAACTATGGCTCAATCTCTCATTTTTGAAGAATACGACCTCTCTAATGGACTACACGTGATTCTTCACCGAGATAACTCAGCTCCTGTGGTTACCATAGGAGTAATGTATCACGTAGGCGCCAAAGACGAAGACCCTACCCGCACTGGCTTTGCCCACTTCTTTGAGCATCTCCTTTTTGAAGGTACTCAGCATATAGCACGTGGCAAATGGTTTGATATTGTATCGGCAAATGGTGGACATAACAATGCTTTTACTACGCAGGACAAAACTTATTATTACGAAGTTTTCCCGTCTAACAATTTGCAATTAGGCTTGTGGATGGAATCCGAACGTATGTTGCACCCTGTTATTAATGAGATTGGAGTAAGGACTCAAAATTCAGTGGTAAAAGAAGAGAAAAACCAACGTATAGACAATACACCTTACGGCAGAATAATGTACCGCTCGGCTATCAATCCGTACCTTTTTAAAAAACACCCTTATTTGGGAACAGTAATTGGAAAAGTGGAACATTTAGACGCTGCGAGCTTAGAGGAGTTTATCGCATTTAAGAAGAAGTTCTACAACCCTAACAACGCTGTACTGGTGGTGGCAGGCGATTTCGATACGGTACCGACCAAAAAATGGATAGAACAATACTTTGCGACCATTCCTAATACAGGTA
Source organism: Capnocytophaga sp. oral taxon 412 str. F0487 (assembly GCF_000271925.1). Classification (NCBI taxonomy): domain Bacteria; kingdom Pseudomonadati; phylum Bacteroidota; class Flavobacteriia; order Flavobacteriales; family Flavobacteriaceae; genus Capnocytophaga; species Capnocytophaga sp. oral taxon 412. The sequence continues at coordinate 80,435 of NZ_AJZR01000006.1, forward strand.
ATGCTATAGAACGCAACAAAATAGAAGAAGCTCCTATCACTAAAACTATTGAGGTAACCGAATATGACCCTAACATTCAAATCCCACTGAAACTATATGCCTATCGCACTCCTGCAATGACGGACAAAGATTCGTTTACTATCGACTTGCTTTCTAACATTCTCACCGATGGAAAGAGTGCTCGCCTCTACAAAAAGATGATAGACGAGCATCAAACAGCTTTGCAGGTATTGGCTTTTTCAGACGCTCAAGAAGATTATGGCGTTTATATAATGGGAGCACTCCCTATGGACGGTGTGAGTTTGGAAATTTTGGCACAAGAAATGGACGAAGAAATTACAAGACTACAAACCGAACTCATCAGTGAGCGAGAATATGAAAAGTTACAAAACCAGATAGAGGCTAACTTTGTGGCTCAAAATAGCCATATGGAAGGAATTGCCCTCTCTTTGGCAGACAACTATACTTTCTACAAAGACACTAACCTTATTAACAAGGCTATAGACCACTATCGCGCTATTACCCGAGAGGATATCAGAGAGGCTGCACGCAAGTATTTGGACAAAAACCAACGTTTAGACCTCAATTATTTACCTTCAAATCTATAAGTAAACAAAAATGACACATATAGACCGCTCTATACAACCCACCCCAGGAGTTGCTCCTATCATTAATTTAGGGACACCTGTTACTCATACTCTCCCGAACGGACTCACTCTCCTTATTGTGGAGAACCATAAACTTCCTCAAGTGGGAATTCGCCTTTCGTTAGAGGAATGTCCAGAATTAGAAAAAGAAAAGAAAGGGATTTCTGACCTTATTTCGCTAATGGCGGGCAATGGCTCTACCTCTATCAGTAAAGACGATTTTAATGAGGAAATAGACTATCTCGCGGCGACTCTCTCTATCGCTTCTAATGGCGTTTATGCCCAAGTACTCTCTAAATACTTCCCGCGTGTGTTGGCTCTCATTGCCGATGCTGCCCTACACCCTAACTTCACCGGAGAGGATATGGAAAAAGAAAAAGCGCGCATTATCCAAAGTATTCGTGCCAATGAGAGTAATGCCGAAGTGATTATGAAGCGCGTACAACAAACCTTACGGTACAGTACGGCTCACCCTTACGGCGAATACATTACCGAAGCTCACATCGCTGCCCTCACCTTAGACGATGTAACCAACTATTACCGCAAGCGTTTTGTACCTAACAACGCCTATTTGGTTGTTACAGGTGATGTAAACCCCGAAGAGGTAATTACTTTGGTAAACGAACATTTCGCTGACTGGCAACCTTTTTCAGAAGAAGCTCCTGCCTTATATATCCCTGAAAATGTAAGTGAAACACAAATCAACTTTATAGACTTACCCAGCGCGGTACAATCGGAAATAAGGGTTACGAACCTCATCGACCTAAAGATGTCGCACCCTGATTATTTCCCTCTATTGGTAGCCAACAGTATTTTAGGTGGAGATTTTGGCAGTTATATCAATATGAATTTGCGGGAAGAACACGGCTATACTTATGGAGCTTTTTCTACTTTCAAAACGGATAAATGGACAAAAGGCAACTTCAGCATCAAGACCAAAGTAGGGAATGCCGTAACAGCACCTGCTATTAGGGAGATACTCAAAGAAGTGAAGCGCATACAAACTAGTGTAGTGAGTGAAGAAAAGTTGGCACAAGCCAAAGCACAGTACTTAGGTCAGTTTGTACTGGCTACCGAGCGTCCGCAGACGATTGCTAATTACGCTATCAATATAAAAGTGCGCAACCTACCTGAAGATTTTTACAAGAACTATATTGCAAACATCAATGCAGTAACCAAAGAAGATGTACAGCGAGTTGCTAATAGTTATTTCCTATTAGAAAACTTCAGAATCATCATTGTAGGCAAAGGTAGTGAGATAGCAAAAGAGCTTGAAAATATTAGCTTTGACGGGGAAAAAATCTCTGTGAAGTATTTTAATAAGTATGGGGAAGCAATTTAGTAAAAAATGAAGAGTTAAAGGTGTGAGCCACACAGGCAGGTGCGAGTCGCACAGACAGTCGTAGCACGGTGCGAGCCGCACAGGCAGATGAAGAAAATATCCTCTCCCCAACCCTCTCCCAAGGAGAGGGAGTGTAGTAACGGAAAAGTGGGACGAAGGAATGACGAACAAAAGACGGTGCGAGCCGCACGGGCAGATAGAGAAAAGACAAAGGTAACCTCCCCCTAACCCCCTCCAAAGGGAGAACTGTAGCGACGCAAAGACGAACAAATGACGGTGCGAGCCGCACAGGCAGATAGAGAAAAGACGAACAAAAGACGAACAAAAGACGAACAATGAACGAAGAAAGGGAACATCTAAACCAAATATAAGTCGAAAATAAGTGGTGAAAAACACGAAGTAATTTTGGTTATTTGAACTAAAAAATATAAGATTTATTTTGAAGATATATGAGAAAATCGTATCTTTGCCGTCAATTATGACATAATGAGTAATTCTGAAAACTAAAATTAATTATATTAAAGAATGGCACATAACATTAAAAAAGGCGTAATTCTTGGAAAAGAAGTACAAGAAGTATTCAAATACGCTAAAGAAAAAGGCTTTGCTCTTCCTGCAGCCAACGTTATCAGTTCAAACTCTATCAACGCTGCGTTAGAAACTTCAGTAGCTGTAAATGCCCCAATGATTATCCAATTTTCTAACGGTGGTGCTCAGTTTATGGCTGGTAAAGGATTGAATAACGACAACCAACGCGCTTCAGTTCTCGGAGCGGTAGCAGGTGCTAAACACGTTCACCAATTGGCAGAAGCCTACGGAGCATCTATCATTTTGCACACTGACCACTGCGCTAAAAAATTACTTCCTTGGCTTGACGGTATGCTTGAAGCATCAGAAAAACACTTCAAAGAAACAGGTAAACCATTGTTCAGCTCACATATGATTGACCTATCGGAAGAGCCTATCAAAGAAAATATTGAAACTTGCAAACGTTATCTTGAACGTATGAGCAAAATGGATATGACTTTGGAAATAGAACTCGGTATGACCGGTGGTGAAGAAGACGGGGTAGACAACTCACACGTAGATAGTAGCAGGCTCTTCACACAACCAGAAGACGTAGCTTACGCTTACGAAGAACTTTCTAAAATTAGCTCACAATTCACCATTGCAGCTGCTTTTGGTAACGTTCACGGGGTGTACAAACCTGGCAATGTGAAATTGACACCAAAAATTTTAAGAAATTCACAAGACTACGTTTCAAAGAAATACAATTTGCCTCACAACGCACTTGACCTCGTATTCCACGGAGGTTCAGGCTCTACCCTCGAAGAAATCCGCGAGGCTATTTCTTATGGTGTAATCAAAATGAATATTGATACTGACTTGCAATACGCTTTCACTGAAGGTGTTCGCGACTATATGAAAGCTAAATCAGCTTACTTGCAAGGACAAATAGGTAACCCAGAAGGTCCCGAAGCGCCTAACAAGAAATACTACGACCCACGTGTATGGCTTCGTGAAGGCGAAAAGACATTTGTTACTCGTTTGAAAAAAGCGTTTGAAGACCTTAACAACGTAAATACTTTATAGTAGTATTTACCCACCTGATAACTTTGCCAAAAAGCTACAGCAACCTCTGCCAATAGACTTTTTGGCAAAGTTTTTGATATATGAACACAAACATTTTTAATTAAACATATGGGATATAATTCAAATTACGACAGCTACAACACTAACTATCAATCACCTCAAATAGTAAGCTACGCTACTAATGAGGCACAAGCTACCTTTTACCGCAAAACTTACTCACACGTAGCAATGGCACTTTTGGCATTTATAGCTGTAGAAGCTATTTTGCTAAATGTAGTACCAGAAAGCCTTATCATCTCTATGGTAAGTGGCAAATGGGTATGGCTATTGATTTTGGGAGGCTTTTGGTTAGGCTCAATCCTTGCCAGCAAATGGACGCAAGCACAAGATAAGAATACCCAATATATGGGCTTAGGGCTTTATGTGTTACTCGAAGCTGTTATCTTTATGCCAATAATCTTTTTGGCGATGTACTTTACTGATGGTACGGCTATCCTCTCGCAAGCCGGTATTATTACACTTGCTTTGTTTGGCGGACTTACAGCGGTGGTATTCCTCACCCGTGTAGACTTTTCGTTCTTGCGTAGCATATTGGTAATAGGAGGTTTTGTAGCCTTAGGACTTATTGTGGCAGGAGCTATCTTTGGTTTCGATTTAGGACTTTGGTTCTCAGTAGCAATGGTTGCTTTGGCAGCAGGTGGTATACTATATGAAACTTATAACATCAAAAATGTATACAGCACAGACCAATATGTAGGGGCAGCTTTGCAGTTGTTCTCTTCTATTATGCTACTTTTCTGGTATATATTGAGAATACTTATGTCGAGAAGAGACTAATCTGTTCTCCTAAAATATTAAAATGATAAGTTCCATCATTGAGTACAATGAGATTAGTACTCTTGATGGAACTCTTTTATTATATGAGGTTATATGAGGGATTATGTTAGCTTGTCTTCTTATAATTCCAAATAGCCCAACTATTGAGTAGCACAGCAAATCCTACAAGATACAAAAACTCTATGTGTAACTGCTCAAAACTACTACCTTTGAGCACAATTAAGCGAACAGCATTCACAAAATGGGTTACCGGAATGGCATTACTCACCTGTTGACTCCAAGCGGGCATACTGTCTACACTGGTGAGGAAACCACTCATCAAAAGGAATATCATTATAAAGAAATAGGCGATAAACATAGCTTGCAACTGCGAATCGGCATAGGTGGAGACCAGAAGTCCGAAGCCGAGAATCGCAATGAGATACATTGTGGCAAAGGCATACAAGGTGAGTAGATTTCCTGCGGGGAAGATGCCATATACTACATACATCACCGTAAGCCCCAAGGTGAAGAGGATTAACCCTACTACCAAAAAGGGTATGAGCTTTCCTAATATAAACTGCCACTTCTTGATAGGCGTTACATTGATCTGCTCGATAGTGCCTATTTCCTTTTCTTTCACTACATTCAGCGCAGAGAGAAATCCCCCAATAATGGTGAGTAATAAGGCTAAAATGCCTGGAACTATGTAATATCTGTACTCCATTTGTGGGTTGTACCAATGGGTGCTCGCCACACTGAATTTGGCTAGATTGCCTATCCGTTGGGGTGCTTTTACATTTACATCGAGTTGGGTGTTGAACTCACGTATTACCGAAAGCAAATACGCCCCTCCTAAGGACGACTTGCTCCCGTTAATCGCATCGATAGAGAGACCGAGTGCCTGCTTCCCTTCGCGTACGAGGTTACGCTCAAAACTTTCGGGGACTTCTAAAACTACATCAGCTTTGCCGTCTTCTATCAGGGCGATACCTTCTTTGTAAGAGAAAGGAGCGTCTACGAGTTTAAAGTACCCTGAGGAGGTAATCTTCTGTATGAGCTCGTGCGAATAAGGACTCTGGTCGTGGTCGATATAAACGAGGTTAATGTTCTTCACATCAAAATTGGCAACTAAGGGCAATATAATCAGTTGGATGATAGGTGCTATGAACATCATTGCCAAGATGGTCTTATCTCGGAATATCTGCTTAAATTCTTTTTGGAGTATAAATGATAAGGTTTTCATTTCTTCTTTATTGTAATCTAATCTTAAACTTCTTCATTGCAAGGCTTAAGAAAATTACTGCCATTGCTATTAATATCAGCGTTTCTTTCCATACGTAAGTAAAATCTAATCCCTTGAGCATTACTTTCTTCACGATAGCGTAGTAGTAACTTGAGGGGAAGACTTTGGATATTCCCTGAAAGATAAGAGGCATATTCTCTATGGGGAACATAAAGCCGGTAAAGAAAGCCGTAGGGAGCATCATTCCCATCATAGCGATGAGCATAGCCGTTTGCTGTGAGGCGGTAACGGTGGATATGAGTAGCCCCAACGACAAACAAATGATGATAAACAAAGTGCTTTCGGCGTAAAGCAACAGCAGATTGCCACGTATCGGGACATCGAGCATATAGACCGATAGCAGGAGTATCACGGTGAAGTTGATGAGCGAGAGAATAAGGTAAGGCACGGCTTTGGCAATGAGTATCATTATAGGTTTGAAAGGCGATACCAAAAGGATTTCCATAGTGCCTAACTCTTTTTCGCGCACCACCGCTACCGAGGTAAGTGCAGTGCTCACTATCATAAAGACGAGTGCAATTACCCCAGGAACGAAGTTCATAGAGCCATTCTGCTCCTCGTTGTACAGCATTCGGTTTTCAACGGTTATCTGGTAAGGTAGTTGCACAGCAGGGTTCAGCTCTTGCTGATAGCTGGCTACCATAGCCGAGAAGTAGTTTTGCACTGTTTTAGCCGTGTTGGGGTCGCTCCCATCGGTGATGAGTTGTAGCGAGGTGCCACTGGAGGTGTAGAGGTCTTTGCCGAAATCGGGAGGGAAGATGAGCGCTGCTTTTATGGTGCCACGCTTGAATTGGTCTTCTACTTGATTGTAATGGTACAGAGGCTCCTTTAGCTTAAAATACGGACTTGCCCGCAATCGGTGTGTGATTTCTTGGCTATAAGTGTTGTTTGCCTCATCTAATACAGCGATACCGATATTCTTGACCTCGCTGCTGAGGGCTTGACCGAAAAGGATAATCTGCGCTATGGGGATACCAAAGAGTATCAATAGCGTGCGACGGTCGCGGAATACGTGATAGAATTCCTTGCGTATAAAGGCGATGAGCTGTTTCATATTAATAGGTGGGCGAATTGCCATTCGCCCCTACGGGGTTATTCATTACGTTTTGCTTTACGGGCGAGCTGGTAGAACACCTCGTCCATTGAATGAGTGTTAAACTGTGATTTAAGGCGGGTGGGCGTATCCATTGCTTCCACTTTGCCGTCTACCATTATGCTGATGCGGTGGCAGTATTCGGCTTCGTCCATATAGTGAGTGGTAACGAATACGGTGATGCCCTGTGCGGAGGCTTCGTATATCATATCCCAGAACTGTCGGCGCGTTATCGGATCTACGCCACCGGTAGGCTCGTCGAGGAACACGATTTCGGGACGATGGAAGATAGCCACCGAGAAAGCGAGTTTCTGCTTCCAGCCCAGAGGTAGCGACCCTACGAGTTTGTTGGCTTCAGCCTCCAAGCCGAGCTTGGTGATAAGGTCGGTACTGCGGGTTTTGATTTCCTTGCGACTCAAGCCATAGACGCCTCCGTAGAAGGTGATGTTTTCCTGCACGGTGAGGTTGTCATACAACGAAAACTTCTGACTCATATAGCCAATGTGTTTTTTAATCTGCTCTTGCTGGCGATAGACATCGAAACCTGCTACAGTAGCCTCGCCCGAGGTAGGGTAGGAGAGTCCGCAGAAGATGCGTATAGCGGTGGTTTTCCCCGCACCATTGGCACCGAGGAAGCCGAAGATTTCGCCTTTTTCAACGGTAAGGGAAATGTTGTTCACGGCTTTGAAATCGCCGAATTGCTTTGTTAGGTTGTTACATTGTATGGCTGTCCTCACCCCCGTTCCCCCTCTCCCAAGGAGAGGGAGCAAGCCGTTATAGGGAGTGGAAGTGGTGTTAAGGTTCTTTTTCATTAGTATTTCTTTTTTGAATTAGGCTTTGTTAAAGTTTGATACTTCAACAAAGCGCATTCCGCATTAGTGGTTAGGCATTCTCCATTAGGCGGATAAAACTGTCCTCGATGGCGGGGGTAAGGGGCTGCCAATCGAGGTGGGGAAAGGTGGTTTTCAGCTGTTGCTCGAATATGGGAATGTTGGTATTTTCCTTGAGGGTAACGTGCAGGTACTCGCCAAAGGGGTAACAACTATCAATGTTGGGGTGCTCGCGCAGGTGCTTCAGCAGTGCGTATAGGTCGGGAGTCTTGATAGCATAGAGTGTGGTGGGGTACTGGGCGATGATTTGCTCAGGAGTGCTGGTGGATAGCACCTTGCCATTTTGGAATAAGGCAATGCGATCGCACAGGCTGGCTTCGTCCATATAAGGGGTGGAAACGAGTATGCTGATACCTTGCGCCTTTAGTTTTCTCAGCATCTCCCAGAACTCTTTGCGCGAAACCACATCTACCCCCGTGGTGGGCTCATCCAACAAAAGGACTTTTGGCTTGTGAATGAGGGCGCAACATAGGGCTAACTTCTGCTTCATTCCGCCTGAGAGCTTGCCCGCGCGACGGTTGCTGAACGGCTTTATCTGTTCGTAAATATCTTTGATAAGGTCGTAATTCTCGGCGATAGTCGTACCAAAAACAGTGGCGAAAAAGGTGAGGTTCTCCTCAACAGTAAGATCTTGGTAGAGAGAAAAGCGCCCAGGCATATAGCCCACGTGCTTGCGGATTTCTTTATAATCCTTAACGATATCCCAAGCCTCGATGCTTGCTGTGCCCTCATCGGGTAATAGGAGGGTGGTGAGTATACGGAAGACGGTGGTTTTGCCTGCCCCATCGGGACCGATAAGCCCAAAGAGCTCACCTTTCTCCACTTCTAAAGAAAGGTGTTGCACGGCGTGGGTACTGCCGTAGGACTTGGTGAGGTTATGTATACTTATGCTTGTCATTTTATTAATTAGGTGTGAGCCACATAGGCTGTTCCTTGTTTTCTATTGTTAAAAAAGGTTGTACTTTTGCCACGAATTTAGATACTATAATTATATGCATTACCTATACCTCACTTTAGCGATTGTTTTAGAGGTCTTAGCCACCGCTCTTTTAGGTAAATCGGAAGGGTTTAGCAAATGGTTGTTTGCTGTAGGCTCGCTGTTGTCTTATGGTGTTTGTTTTTATTTTTTATCCTTAGCCCTCAAGAATATTCCGTTGGGGGTAGCCTACGCTATCTGGTCGGGGGTAGGGATTGTACTGACAGCTATCGTGAGTATTCTTGTTTTTAAGAACAAAATAGACTTGCCTTTTGTATTGGGTTCCCTGCTTATCATTGCTGGGGTAGTGGTGATTAACCTTTTTTCAAAAACAAATGGACACTGATTTTCTTTTTATTTTTCCTCTTTTTTTCTTGTTATCAAAATAAATACTACGCATATTACCAGCCCTACAAGAGCGGGTTTGGCTACTGACCAACCGCTTGCACCACTGCTCACCACGCTCCATAACAGTTTTAAAAGCGCTGCTAACACTACGGTGTAGAGCAATAAGCGCCATTTTCTCTTCCACGCTGAGACTATCAGCAGATAGAAAAATAGCGGTACACTTAGTGAGAAAAGTATCTTTTTTGTGTCCCACGCACCTTTGAGGTAGTCCATTTCGTAGGCTAAGAAGCCGAGCACCTTAGGGTCGGTTTGTTGTGGAACGGAGAACCAAAACATACTGGTAAATAGGCAAAAGATACTCAATGACACTCCTGCATACGATTTTCTCAAAGCAAAATACACCATAGGCACGATAAAGAGCGGGCGCATATACCAGCTCAATATATTGTGATGTCGCACAAAAGTCCACTCAAAAAAGGAGTCATTAGTGAGAAAGACTACTATAAAAACTATGGTAAGCAGGGCAAAAACCGTTGCTATTACTTTGTCGTATTTCTTTAACATAGGGTTGTATTTGTTAGTAAGCTACAAAAAATGTGCTAAGAGTATGAGCTACAAGCTCTGTTCTTGGTAGGCACGAGCTACAAGAAAAGCGCCAGCGGGGCAAAGTGTAGAGCAAGGCTATTTAAACACCACTTCCCCGTACATTCCTATCTTGAGATAGCCGTCATTTTTTACTTTAACCTTGATAGCATAGACGAGATTGGCGCGTTCGGATTTGGTTTGAATTGTTTTGGGGGTGAACTCGCTCTTTTGAGATATCCAGATAATTTCGCCTTGATAGGTGCGGTATTCGCTTTTTCCGGCATCGGTGCGCACGGTAACTTGCTGTCCTAATTTGATTTGGGATAGTTGGTCACCGGTGATGTAGGCTTTTAGGGTTAGTACATCAGTATTGGCGATTTTGTATAGTGGCTTTCCGAACGTCTGCATTTCCCCTTTTAGGGCGTAGTTAGTAAGCACAGTGCCAGCAATGGGGTTGATAATTTCACCTTGGTTGATTTGCTCTTGAACGGCTTCGGCATTCTTTTGCAGAGGAGCTTCTTGGCTGAGCACGTTGCGGTTCTGCGTGTTGATATTGGTCAGACTCACTTTGAGTTGGTTTTCGGTTACGGCTATCTGCTTGCGAAGCTGGTCGATGAGGGCGGAGAGGTCGTCCAATTGCTTTTGGGTAGCAGCTCCACCGCGCACTAAGTTCTGTGTACGCGTAAGCTCACGTTCCTGTTGGGCGAGTTGTGCGCGCTGTACTTCGAGTTGGCTCCGAATGAGTGCCACCTGGTCGGCAGGGTTTTGGGTTTTCTCTTTGAGTGAGGCAATAGTGACTTCCACCTGCTCTTTCTGTATTTTGAGGAGAGCGACGTTTATCTGACCGACCTTTTGACCTTCGGTAAGAGTTTTGCCTTCTTCTACATCGTAGTCGATGAGTTGCCCTGTCTGTTGGGCAGAAACAATGACTTCGTCGGCTTCGAAGTTGCCAGAAGCGTCGAATTTGTTCTTGTGGTTGCAGGCGATAAGGGCTGCAAGTGCGGTGATGAGTGTTATCTTTTTCATTTTAAATCCTCACTCCCGTTCCCCCTCTCCCAAGGAGAGGGGGCAAGCCATAAAGGCGATAGGGGCGTTTTTTATTGAGTTATTATTCAGTAAATGGTATTCTTGTTCTGTTTTATTGTTAGCCTCACTATAACTCCCCTCCTTGGGAGGGGTTAGGGGAGGATTGTCCGTTGATGAGTTTTTGATTTTCTTGAGCTTGGAGGAGTTGTATTTGGTGCAGGATAAGGGTTTGCTGGGCAAGATGCCAAGCATTGACTTTCTGCAAGTATTCGTGAGTGGTGATAACCCCGTTGTCTAACTGGACTTCAGCAGATTTAGCGACGGAATGGCGCAGGGTTACCGATGCTTCATCTTGTTCTATCAGCTTTTGTAGCTTTTTGAGTTGCTCGGACTGCTGAGTGAGTTCGAGTTTTGTGTTGAGTAAGAAGGCTTGACGGTCGGTTGTGAGACTCTCGAGGTTGAGGCGCAAAATGTGTCTCTTGCTCGATAAGTTGTATAGCGGACTTAAATTCCACTGCAAGCGGAGCCCTGTGATATAATAGAAATCCGCTTGGTTGCTGAGCATATTGAGTGTGGGACGCCCGTAACCGCCTTGAAAAAACGCACTGAACTTAGGTATATATTCGCTATTGAGCTGTTTTTCTTGCGCTTTGAGCAACGATTCCTGTAGCTGAAACCCTTTGAGTTCAGGGCGAAAAACCTCAGTAGATAGAGTTTGAGACTGAGACTGGGGCGCAGGCTCTGCGAGCTGGGAAGCGTTGGTGAACTCTTTGCCTATAAAAGTAGACAGCATTTGCAAGTAGGTAGCTTGTGCGGCTTCGTACTCGGTGGTTTGCATTGTCACGCGGAGGATTTCGGCTTTCAACTCGTCTACATTGCTGGGGAGGGTCGTACCGTTTTTTAGGGCTACTTCCGCCTTCTTAAGTTGCGACTCAAGCGTTTCGATATTGAGACGGTTTTGAGAGAGTTGCGCATTGATGAGGAGCACCCCAAAATATAGGTTGCTCACGCGTTGTTTCAGGGTGTACAATTGGGTTTCGACCGCTTGTGCTTGCACGGCACTTTGAGCTTTGGCAATAGCCTTCTGACTGTGAATCGTACCACCTCCATAGAGAAGTTGGCTTACCTCGCCCACGACCTTGTATTGCTCCTTGTCGATGGTAGGCAAAGAGACGTTAGGAGGCAGTGGGAGTGCTCCTACAATGGTTTTAGAGAGGTCGGTTACTTCCGACTGGTAAGTGGCTTGCCCTAGGATAGAGACCTGTGGGAGGTAAGCACGATTGGCATTGGCAAGGGTATAGCCTTCGGTTTTGGCTACCAAATCGAGCTTTTTGACGGTAGGGTAGTTCTCACGAGTAAGACGATAGCAGTCCTCCAAAGAAAGGATAGCCTGCGCTTGCGCGGTGAGAGTGAGGGCTATTGATGCGGTGAGTGTTAAGATAAGGTGTTTCATAGTGGCAATCCTCACCCCCGTTCCCCCTCTCTTTCGGAGAAGGGGCAAGCCATAAAACAGAGTAAAAGACTGATGAATTAAGGCTTTTAGGGGTATTATAGTGTTAATAAATTAGTTTAACCATTTGGTTAGGGTATAGATAAAAAAATGTTATTTAGCCTCCGTTCCCCCGAAGGGAGACAATCCGCAAAGACAATTGTTTAAGAGAAATCGTATTATTATTTCCATAGCGTCGCTTTAATCCATTGGGGGATAAGGGTTTTACGCTGAAGCATTAGGGCTTTGTACTGTTCTTCGGGTATATTGATAATTGAGGTTAGGATAGGTTTTGCAATGAAAGGAAATATCACCAACCCGATGACGTTTAGGATAGCTTGTATTAGGTTAGGCTCTGTGATTTCGCCACGAGCTACGGCTTCGGCGTATTGACGAGTGAGTACAGAGTGAGTAAGTGCCTCTTTAATAGGATTTTGCTCTACAAACGCTTGCGGGTTAGGGCGCACCTCATTAAATATGAAGGTAGGTAATTCGGGTTCTTTGAGGAGTAAATCGACGTAGTTAGAGACGATGAGGTCTATTTTCTCATCGAGAGAGGTACTTTCGTCGTTCAGCATAAGGTTTACTCCTTTAAAGAATTGCGCCATTGTTTCCATCATTACCATTTCAAAGAGCTTTTCTTTACTACGAAAATAATAGTTGAGCATTGCGTGGTTGATACCCGCTTCTTCGGCAATGTCGCGAGTACGTGTACCTGCAAAACCTTTCTGATGAAAGACTTTGCGGGCAGCGGCTTTGATGCGTTCTTCGGTGCTTATATCTTTTGTCTTCTTCATCGTTACTTCTAATTTTCGGGGGCAAAGGTACAACGAGTTTTTGAATTAACCAAATGGTTAGAACAAAAATTTAATTTACATAGTACGTAGGTAGCAGTAACAATCTAAAAGTCATACATTTACATATATAAATAAAAACCTATGGGTAGGTGAAAAATTAGAAAATTAGAAAATTAGGGAATTAGCAAATGGGAAGCGTAGTTAATGGTTAATGGTTAATGATTAATGATTAATGGTTAATGATTAATGGTTAATGGTTAATGTTAATGATTAATGGTTAATGATTAATGGTTAATGATTAATGGTTAATGATTAATGGTTAATGATTAATGGTAAATGGTGAATAGTGAAATTGGGAGAGAGGTATACAAAGCTTATAGAATAATTAAAGAATGAGTGGCTTTTCAGTGGTTTTACAGTGGCTCTACAGTGGTTTTACAGTGGCTCTACAGTGGCTCTACAATGAAGACTGACCAAAGATTAATTGAATACTAACTGAATAACAATTGAATTTAGAATGTTACTAATATCAATCAAGAGTTGAATTAATTGATGTGAATTAAGAGTGTAGCTTACGCTGCAGAAATCTTACAAATTTTTACAAATAAAACAAATAGTCAGTAAGCTATCTGAAAGTCTCGCAAAGACTTCACGGATTACACAGATTTAGCACAGATAATTCTTTTGTAAAACATCATTATTCTGTGGATTGCTCAGTTAAAGCTGAGGGGGAAATTAAGAGTGTAGCTTACGCTACAGAAATCTTACAATTTTTTACAAATAAAACAAATAGTCAGTAAGCTACCCGAAAGTCTCGCAAAGACTTCACGAATTACACAGATTTAGCACAGATAATTCTTTTGTAAAACATCATTATTCTGCGGATTGCTCAGTTAAAGCCGAGAGGAAAATTAGCAGATTAGCAAATTTGTGAATTTGCTAATTAGTTCGTACCTTTGCGCCCTGAAAATGTTAATTATTAACTGTCAATTGTTAATTGAAAATATATGACTTCGCAAGAAATAAGAGAACAATTCCTAAAATTCTTTGAAAGCAAAGGGCACACTATTGTCCCCTCGGCTCCTATGGTGGTCAAAAACGACCCTACCCTGATGTTTACCAACGCTGGTATGAACCAATTTAAAGAGTTTTTCCTTGGTAATGCTAAACCTAAATACAAACGCGTAGCCGATACTCAAAAGTGTTTGCGCGTATCGGGAAAGCACAACGATTTGGAAGAGGTAGGTCGGGACACGTATCACCACACGATGTTTGAGATGCTTGGCAACTGGTCGTTTGGTGATTACTTTAAAAAAGAAGCCATTAGCTGGGCGTGGGAATTGCTCACCGAAATATACAAAATTCCCAAAGAAAACCTCTATGTAACCGTTTTTGAAGGCAGTGAAGAAGAGGGCGTGCCTTTTGACCAAGAAGCCTATGATATATGGAAAGAACGGATTGCCGAAAACCATATTCTTCTCGGAAATAAAAAAGATAACTTTTGGGAAATGGGTGACCAAGGTCCTTGTGGTCCTTGTACCGAAATTCACGTGGATATCCGTTCAGATGAAGAAAAAGCCAAAGTGCCAGGTCGCGACCTTGTGAATAACGACCACCCTCAGGTAATTGAGATTTGGAACAATGTGTTTATGGAGTTCAACCGCAAAGCCGACGGTAGTCTCGAAAAACTACCTTCTCGCAACGTGGATACAGGTATGGGTTTTGAACGCCTCTGTATGGTTTTGCAGAAGAAACAATCAAATTACGATACCGATGTGTTTACCCCACTGATTCACAAAGTGGAAGAGATTACCCAAAGTAGATATACCTCAGGCGACCGTGTAACTGCTGAACAAGAACAAGTAAACATTGCCATTCGTGTGATTTCAGACCATATTAGGGCTGTCGCTTTTGCTATTACCGACGGTCAGTTGCCCTCTAACAATGGTGCTGGTTATGTGATACGCCGTATTTTGCGCCGTGCTATTCGCTATGGCTTTACTTTCTTAAACCAAAAAGAACCGTTTATCTACAAATTAGTAGAGACACTCTCTAACCAAATGGGAGGTACTTTCCCTGAATTGGAGAAACAACAATTCCTGATTATGAGCGTCATAAAAGAAGAAGAAGCCTCTTTCTTGCGCACGCTTGAACAAGGTTTGCTAATGCTAGATGTGATGATACAAAACAGTCCTGGCAAGCAACTATCGGGCGGTAAAGCCTTTGAATTATACGACACTTACGGCTTCCCCAAAGATTTGACAGCGCTCATTCTTTCGGAGAAAGGGCTCACTATGGACGAAGCGAGTTTTGAAGAACAATTACAAAAACAAAAAGAGCGTTCACGTGCAGCAGCTCAAATAAAAGCTGACGACTGGGTAATACTCCGCGACGACGATGAAGAGGAGTTTATAGGTTATGATACCTTAGAGGCTGTGGTGCGATTGGTGAAATATCGCAGAGTGGAAAGTCAGAAAGACGGTACACACTTTCAGTTAGTGTTTAATACTACTCCTTTCTATCCGGAAGGAGGTGGACAAATAGGCGATAAAGGTACACTCCAAAGTGCTAACGGTGAGCTTATTTATATTTTAGATACCAAAAAAGAAAATAACCTTATCATTCACATTTCAGAACACCTGCCTACTAATTTAAACGACCCTTTCAAAGCAGAAGTACATTCAATATCACGTGAAATGGCAGAAGCTAACCACAGTGCTACCCACCTGTTACACCAAGCCTTACGCGAAGTGTTGGGTACACACGTTGAACAAAAGGGCTCTCGTGTAGCTCCTGAGACTTTGCGCTTCGACTTCTCTCACTTTGCTAAACTTACTGAGGAAGAACTCAAAAAGGTAGAGCAATTGGTAAACAGACGTATTTTTGAAAAAATTCCTTTGCAAGAGCATCGTAATATTCATATGCAACAAGCAGTGGAATCAGGAGCTATGGCACTCTTTGGTGAAAAGTACGGCGACCGTGTGCGTATGATTCAGTTTGGTGATAGCAAGGAGCTTTGTGGAGGAACTCACGTAAAGAACACAGGCGATATTTGGTATTTCAAAATCATCTCAGAAGGTGCTGTAGCAGCAGGTATTCGCCGTATTGAAGCGATTACCCGTGGAGGAGCTATGCAGTATTTTACAGAACAAGAACAGCTGGTAGAACAAATAAAAGAGACGCTGAAAAACGCCCAAGACCCTGTAAAAGCGATTACGCACTTGCAAGAAGAAAATGCAGCTTTACACAAAGAGCTTGAACAGTTGAGAAAAGAGCAAGCTAAGCAACTTAAAACAAGTTTAAAAGCTGAATTTACAGAAGTAAATGGAGTTCAGTGTCTCGTAAAACAAGTAGATGCAGAAGTGGCAACTCTCAAAGACCTTGCTTTCGAGTTAGGTAATGAGGTAAAAAATGCTTTTATATTCTTTGCATCAGCTCACGAAGAAGGCAAAGCACTCTTGTTATGCTATATCAATAAAGAATTGGCACAAGCCAAAGGATTAGATGCTGGTAAGATAGTACGAGAACTGGGCAAATACATTCACGGAGGAGGTGGCGGACAGCCATTCTTTGCAACCGCAGGAGGTAAAAACCCCAGTGGTATTAGCGAAGCACTTTCTAAGGTAAAAGATTATTTATAATGAATTTTTTGGCTCATATTTACCTTTCGGGCGAAGGCGATGAACTGCTCACTATTGGCAACTTTATCGCCGATACCGTACGAGGCAAAGAATACTTACAATACCCCGAAGCAATGCAACGGGGTATTTTATTACATCGCAGAATAGATACTTTCACTGATGCACACGCCATTTTCCGGAAAAGTAAACACCGATTGGTGCCTACTTACAAGCATTACGCAGGGGTACTGGTAGATATTTTTTACGACTATTGTCTTGCTAAACATTGGAAAGAATATTCTGATAAATCCTTAGAACAATATGTTCAGCACTTTTACGACACCTTAGAACGCCATCAACAATTGCTCAACAATAAAGCTCAAACTTTGAGTAAATACATCATTGCCGAACGTTGGTTAGAAAGCTATCAAACCTTTGAAGGCATCTCTTCCATATTATACCGAATGGATAGGCGTACAGGCTTTGTTTCGAAAATGCAATATGCCATAGAAGATTTAAAAAGAGATGAAAAATTATATGAAGAAGAATTTACTCAGTTCTTTAAAGAAATACAAATGATGTAATTACAAAAACTTTTCAGTAGAATCGATTGTTTCTTAGTAATATTTCCACTTAACACAATATCCATATAATTATCTAATAGACAAATAGATACACAGTTACAAATAAAAAAACATCTTCAAAAATCATAAAATTATTTGGCTAATTCAAAGATTATTTGTAATTTTGCCATAATTTTTTAAGGGCATAGAGTATTAATTTATCATTATTGTTTCATTCTTTCCTATTAGAAATAGCCCTACTAAAATACTCTCGTTCCTAATTAGGAAATACAAATTTTATTATCAGCAAATGGCTGAAAACACTCAAAATCCAGAAGAGTTCTTACAGAACTTTGATTGGGACAAGTACCAAGAAGGTATTGACAGCGTACAAGAAGACCAATTGAAAAACTTCGAAGAATTGGTTAAAAACAATTTCGTTGACACTCAAGACAATGAAGTAGTAGAAGGAGTAGTAACTCGCATCACTGACAGAGAAGCGATTATCGACATCAACGCTAAATCAGAAGGCGTTATCTCTCTCAACGAGTTCCGCTACAACCCGAACCTCAAAGTAGGTGACAAAGTAGAAGTGCTTATCGATATCCGTGAGGATAAAAACGGCCAGTTAGTACTTTCACACCGCAAAGCACGTACGCTTAAAGCTTGGGATAGAATTAACTTGGCACACGAAAACGGCGAAATCGTAAACGGTTTTGTAAAAAGCCGTACCAAAGGCGGTATGATAGTAGATGTATTTGGCATCGAAGCATTCTTACCTGGTTCTCAAATCGATGTGAAACCTATCCGCGATTACGAACAATTCGTAAACAAAACAATGGAATTCAAGATTGTGAAAGTAAATCACGAGTTCAAAAACGTAGTGGTTTCTCACAAAGCGCTCATCGAAGCAGATATCGAAGAACAGAAGAAAGAAATCATCAGTCAACTCGAAAAAGGACAAGTACTCGAAGGAGTTGTGAAAAATATCACTTCTTATGGTGTATTTGTAGACCTTGGTGGCGTAGACGGATTGATTCACATCACCGACCTTTCTTGGGCTCGTATCAATCACCCAAGCGAAGTGGTATCGGTAGACCAAAAGCTCAATGTGGTAATCCTTGATTTCGACGACAACAAATCACGTATCCAATTAGGTTTAAAACAGCTTAGCAAACACCCTTGGGACGCTCTTGCTGATGACCTTAAAGTAGGCGATAAAGTAAAAGGTAAAGTAGTGGTAATTGCCGACTATGGTGCTTTCGTAGAAATCGCTGATGGTGTAGAAGGTCTTATCCACGTTTCTGAAATGTCTTGGAGTACTCACTTACGTTCTGCTCAAGATTTCGTAAAACTCGGCGACGAGGTAGAAGCTGTTATCTTGACTCTCGACCGCAACGAGCGCAAAATGTCTTTGGGTATTAAACAACTTACCCCAGACCCTTGGATTAACATCACTGAAAAATATCCAGTAGGTTCTAAACATACAGGTACTGTTCGCAATTTCACTAATTTCGGTGTATTCGTAGAACTCGAAGAAGGTATCGATGGTCTTATACACATCACCGACCTTTCCTGGACTAAGAAAATTAAACACCCATCAGAATTTGTAAACTCTGGTGATAAGATTGAAGTAGTAGTACTTGAATTAGATGCCGAAGGACACAAATTATCATTAGGACATAAGCAAACCACTCCTAACCCTTGGGACAAATACGAAACTGAATTTGCGGTAGGTACAGTTCACAAAGGTACTATTTCTAAAATGGTAGATAAAGGTGCTACTGTTCCTTTCAACGACGATATCTTAGCGTTTGTTCCTTCACGTCACTTAGAAAAAGAAGACGGAAAGAAATTAGGCAAAGGAGACACTGCTGATTTCAAAGTGATTGAATTTAACAAAGAATTTAAACGTGTAGTAGCTTCTCACACTGCTATCTTCAAAGAAGAAGAAGAGAAAATAGCTAAAGAAGCTACTGTAAATACCAGCTCATCTACAGTCGAAAAATCAACACTTGGTGATCTTGAAGCATTACAAGAGTTGAAAGACAAGATGGAAAAAGAGAAGTAATTTAGTTTTTTTCATAATTTTTTGTTTTAATGAGGAAAAGTCGTTGCTGGGAAGTGACGACTTTTTTTATTATTTATGATATATCTATTATTCATAAAAGAAAACCTCAGTATATAAAAATACTGAGGTTTTCTTTTATTAAATATTGAAGATTACTTAAACTCCTTTTCGTGGCGTTTGCGTTCATTCTCATCTAAGTAGATTTTACGTAAGCGCATATTTTTAGGAGTTACTTCTACATACTCATCTTTTTGGATATATTCCAAGGCTTCTTCTAAAGAAAACTTAATAGGCGGTGCCAATTTTACTTTTTCATCAGAGCCCGCAGCACGTACGTTAGTAAGTTTTTTAGTCTTCGTTACATTTACTACTATATCTCCACTACGAGAGTTTTCACCAATTACTTGTCCTGTATAAATATCTTCACCAGGGAAGATAAAGAATTTGCCTCGGTCTTGCAATTTGTCGAGAGAATAAGGAATAGCAGTACCTTGTTCCATAGAAATAAGCGAACCATTAATACGCCCTGCTATTTCACCTTTGAAAGGTTGGAACTCCAAGAAACGGTGATGAATAATAGCTTCACCAGCAGTAGCCGTAAGCAATTGGTTACGCAAACCAATGATACCGCGAGAAGGAATGATAAACTTAATAATCATACGTTCACCTTTAGGTTCCATACTTAGCATTTCGCCCTTGCGAAGGGTAACTAAATCGACTGCTTTACCACTTACATTCTCAGGCAAATCAATAGTAAGTTCTTCTATAGGTTCGCATTTCACTCCATCAATCTCTTTGATGATAACTTGTGGCTGACCGATTTGCAATTCATAACCTTCACGACGCATTGTTTCAATGAGTACTGAAAGGTGCAAAACCCCACGACCATAAACGATAAACTTATCGGCACTATCAGTAGGTTCTACGCGTAAAGCAAGGTTTTTCTCTAATTCACGCTCTAAACGTTCTTTGATATGGCGAGAGGTTACAAACTTCCCGTCTTTACCAAAGAAAGGAGAATCGTTGATAGTGAAGAGCATACTCATAGTAGGTTCATCGATAGCAATAGTAGGAAGTGCTTCGGGTTTTTCGTAATCGGCGATAGTATCACCAATTTCAAAGCCTTCTAAGCCTGCAATCGCACAAATGTCGCCTGCTTGTACTTCTTCTACTTTCTTACGACCTAAACCATCAAAGAGGTGTAGCTCTTTAATTTTAGATTTTACAATAGTTCCGTCGCGTTTTACTAATGAAATATTCATACCCGATTTTAGGGTACCACGGTGCAAACGACCAATAGCAATACGTCCTGTAAAACTAGAATAATCCAATGAAGTAATAAGCATTTGCAAGCTACCTTCTTCTATTTGAGGAGCTGGAATATACTTTACCACCATATCGAGTAGGGGTGCAATACTATCAGTTTTCTTATGCCAATCTTCTGACATCCAATTTTGTTTAGCTGAACCATATACCGTAGGAAAATCTAACTGCCAATCTTCAGCACCGAGTTCAAACATAAGATCGAATACAGCTTCGTGTACCTCATCAGGAGTACAGTTTTCTTTATCAACTTTGTTGATTACCACAATGGGTTTCAACTTCATTTCTATAGCCTTTTGGAGTACAAAACGCGTTTGTGGCATAGGGCCTTCAAAAGCATCGACAAGCAAGAGCACGCCATCGGCCATATTGAGTACACGCTCCACTTCCCCACCAAAGTCGGCGTGGCCAGGTGTATCAATAATGTTTATTTTGATATCTTTATAAACTACTGAAACGTTTTTAGAGAGGATAGTAATTCCTCGTTCGCGTTCGAGGTCGTTATTATCTAATATCAGTTCGCCTGAATCTTGATTTTCGCGGAAGAGAGCGCAGTGGTGTAAAATCTTGTCTACTAAGGTAGTTTTGCCGTGGTCTACGTGGGCAATAATAGCTATATTTCTAATAGCGGTCATAGATATAATTTGTGTTTTAAAAATTTGAGGGTGCAAAAGTACAAAGTAATTAGCAATTTAGCAAATTCGTAAATTGACAGTTATTGCCTTTTCTAATATTATTAGAATGATTTAGTTTTTATTTACTATCTTTGCCCCCTATTCAAACCGTTATGTTTCAATCTATAAAAAAAGAAGCCTTATTGCTGTTGCGCGATGTGGGGGCACTTATCATTCTCTTTGCGATGCCATTGCTATTGGTAGTAACCATTACGCTTTTGCAGGACGGGGCTTTTAAGAATATCAATGAGCAGAAAACAGCCGTTCTGTTAGTGGATAACGATGGCGGTGAAATTGCCGAAAATATCAGTAAGAGTTTAGAAAGAAGTGCTTTCGAAATGGTGAAAACGCTGGACGGAAAATCTATTGATGAAGCTATGGCGCGTGAACAAGTGCTGAAAGGCAACTACCTACTGGCTATTGTAATCCCTGCTGAACTCTCCTCTAGCTTGCAAACTAAAGTGCAACAGAATGTTGAGACGATTATCAGCACTTTTGCAGGCGAGACCGTAACGCCTACTGAAACGGCTTATACTACCAAAGAAATACGCCTTTATTTTGACCCGACTTTGCAGACTTCGTTTAAAGAAAGTGTGAAGAGTGGCATTGACAAATTGCTATACCAAATAGAAAATCAGTATATTTATAAAGCTTTCGAGAGTCAGTTAGAGGAAGGGGTGAGTTTACCAAAAACTGAGGCGTTAGTGAGTTTTAGAGAAATCAATCCTAATACGGCTACTGCTGCTATCCCCAACGCTACCCAGCACAACGTACCCGCGTGGGCTCTCTTTGCTATCTTCTTCATTACCATACCGCTATCGGCGAGTATTGTAAAGGAAAAAACACAAGGCACGGGACTCCGACTCTTCACGAGTCCCCTACCCTACTGGGCATTGCTCACCGCTAAAATCATTGTTTTTCTGATGATTAGCTTACTACAATTCGCTTTGATGGTAGTAATGGGCGTGTTTGTATTTCCTTATTTAGGCTTACCAATGTTAGAAGTGGGAGGTAAACTTTTACTCTTGTTGTTAGTCGCCATAGTCTCAGGGCTTTCGGCTATAGGCTTGGGGGTACTCTTGGGGACTTTAACAAGAACCCAAGAACAATCAGCACCCTTGGGAGCTATCCTCACGGTACTTTTTGCAGCCACTGGAGGCGTGTGGATACCCACCTTTGCAATGCCCCACATTATGCAATTGCTTTCTAATATTTCCCCTATGAACTGGGGATTACAGGCCTTCTACGAGGTATTGCTAAGAGGCGGTTCTGCGAGTAGTTTGCTGCCTAAAATAGCAGCTTTACTGCTCTTTTTCATCACTTGTATTCTTATCTCTATTTATTATGACAAAGCCAAAAGAAACGTATAACCCTGCGAATTTATCTGAGACTCTTACCATTACAGTACGCTTTAGCGAAACCGACCCACTTGGTATTGTGTGGCACGGCAACTACATCAAATATTTTGAAGACGGACGTGAGGCGTTTGGAAGAAAGTACGGTATTTCTTACCTTGATGTAGAGCGCGAAGGCTATGCAACTCCTATTGTGAAGAGTGTATGTGAACACAAGAAGATGGTGCGTTATGGCGAACGTTTGCGCATTGATACTCACTATATTCCCTCCAATGTAGCGAAACTCATCTTTCAGTATTTTATCTACAACGAAGCCAATGAGTTGGTTTGTACGGGAGAAACTGTACAAGTATTTACTTCATTAAAAGATAATAGC
Source organism: Capnocytophaga sp. oral taxon 412 str. F0487 (assembly GCF_000271925.1). Lineage (NCBI taxonomy): Bacteria > Pseudomonadati > Bacteroidota > Flavobacteriia > Flavobacteriales > Flavobacteriaceae > Capnocytophaga > Capnocytophaga sp. oral taxon 412. The sequence continues at coordinate 103,325 of NZ_AJZR01000006.1, forward strand.
TTATCGCTGTATAAACCTAAGTTTTTTGAAGAATGGGAGAAAAAAGTGAAAAGTAACAGGTAATAAGTAACAATACCCTTTGTCAAAGTCTTAGAGACTTTGACAAAGGATATTGAGGTTAAAAGTGTTTTAATTATTATTATTATTTTTTAAGGCGTTTGATGATGAGCTTTCCAAAGGATTTAGCGGTTTTCTCAAAGCCTTCTCCTATACGCAACTCATTACTGTAATTATGTCCTATTTGGTCGCCTGGGGCTTCGATAGAGCGTATTTGGTATAGTACATTTTCTCTGTTATTTGTTTCTACAAAACTGAGTACAGTAGTTACTTTGGCTTTTTGTTTCATTACCCAAGCATCCCATCCTGGATATATCCATTGGGCATCTACAATAAGGGTATAGGCTGCTTGAGGAGCATCTTTTTGAAATGCAATTCCTTTAGATTCAGTAACTGTACGTCTCATCAAATCTAAAAATTTAGGCTCCCAAAAGGTTTCTCTCGCTCCTTCCCATTTCTTCAGCCAATTATCTCCCTCACCTTTATTCCTGTTGTTAAGAAATTGACGACGTTCATCTACGTATTCTCTTTCGGTAACATTGTCTTTCATTAGTCGCAAATTATCGTATTTGAACTCTACATTCACGACTTTTTGATCTTTTAGAAAAGATAAATTACCTCTTTCTTCTTGAAAATCTTGCGCAGTTACAGCTAAGGTAACGCACAAAAATAAGACAGCTAATAGATTTTTTGTCTTCATATATAATTAATTTAATGGTTTGCGTTTGTCTACAAATTTCATCGGTTTACGACTGCCCAACGGATAGAGCTGTTGCTCAATAAGGGCTATATCGCAGAACTCAATCTTAGGAACTACCCTGAGTTTAGCGCGGAAATGATGACTTATCTGCTCACGAAGGGCTTCAGTAGGGTTTTTTGTCCCTATTTTGATGAGAATTTCATCGGTGAGGATATCATTGGTATTGATTTCTATAATGTAATTCTCTATGGCTTCAAACCCCGTAAGCAAATCCATTAGGGCTGGCGGGTAGAGGGTCGTTCCTTTGTATTTAATCATCTGCTGTTTGCGACCCAGTACAGGACTCACTCGTGCCGTATGTCGCCCACACTTACAAGGGGTACTGTGCATCGCTACTATATCGCCTGTTCGAAAACGCAACAATGGCATACCTTCCACTCCCAAAGTAGTGATCGTGAGCTCGCCACTCTCACCATCGGGTACGGAGCGTCCTTCGTCGTCTAATACCTCGGTGATGATGAGCTCAGGGTGGTGATGCCCTCCGTGCTGGTATTCACACTCGGTGAAAGTAGTGCTCATCTCGGTAGAAGCATAAGTAGAGTATAGTTGCAATCCCTGCCATTTTTCAGTAATCTTTTTCGCTAAGAGCGTAGGGCTAAAATCCTGATTACGCAACGCCTCGCCTATACACACTACTCCCTTTACGGAAGAAGCGCGATAGTCGATACCATTCTTTTCGGCATATTCTATCATTTTCAGCACAAAGGAAGGAACGGCAATAAGATATTTAGGTTCGTACAATCGGATAGAATCCCATTGCAATTCGGGTATTCCTGCCCCTACCCTAATGATGCTCGCTCCCATTTGGCGTATGCCTAAGAAATAAGCTAAGCCTGCCATAAAACGACGGTCGATAGTGGTCATCAGTTGGACTACATCGCCTTTTTGAATGCCTGCACAAGCCAATGAGATAGCTTCGTTGTACGCCAAACGGTCTAAATCCTTATCGGTGAGACCGAAAGTAACGGGCGTTCCCATAGTGCCTGAGGTAGAAGCATAGTCAACAATAGCACTTTTAGGTACGCAGAGAAAAGCATCGTTTTCGCGTTGCAAATCGTCTTTATGGGTTGTGGGTATTTTTTGTAAATCGGCAAGGGTGCGGATATCTTCTATACGGATATGGTGCTTGCGGAAGAGATTTTGATAAAAAACCGATTTTTCATTGAGATATTGCAATAGCTCTCGCAGTTTTTCTTCTTGAAAAGCGATAATCTCGGCTTCCGATTGGGTTTCTATGGTTGGAATAAGTGCACTCATTATTTTTGTTAATAAAACTTTGCCAAAGATTCTAATGCCCGTGTGGCTCGCTCCTTTGGCAAAGTTGTATGTAAATTTCCTTATTTAAAAAGTCGTTTTAAGGAGTTTAAGAATCCTTTTTCTACCACATCAATACCGATACCGAAGTTACTATCAGCCATAGTGTGATAATCTTCGCGAATAGGCTCCAATTTATCTAATGGCAACTCAATATTCGTGAGTGGATTGTACTCCACAATCACCTTACCAGAGTTTTTAGTGATAAACTTCTGGGTTTTATGGGTGAAATACTCATTTTCGATATCACACTCTTGTACGGTATATTTTTCCTTAGTATCGATATTTTCATCAGTTTTGAGTTCTATTTCGTAACGCTCGCTATCGAAGTTGTGCCAGAAGCTCGCATCGCTGTGCTGGTGCTCACGAATACTATTTTTCAAAACACTACCATCGTAGTACATCAAGAAACGACGACCTTCATTGTCTATAAAATAAGGCTGTTCAATAGTTGCTTCGTACTTCACTACAAATTCATTTTCCACCTTATCGTCCTTCACTATTTGCAAGGTAGCATCTTTGAAAATCTCGCGGAAATCTTTGCCTTTGCGGTCGTTTACATAGTTGAGTGCATAGAACAAGGAGTTGTTCCAGCTGTCCAAACGTTCATTTTTGTTGCTCGACTTGAAGTAAGCTCGCATAGAGTTTGCACGATTGTAACGATAAGTAGTAAGCAGTTGTATTTTGCCCGTATTGCCTTTGGCTTCTAAGGTAATGTGCTCATCTATACAAAAATTGTCGAAATAGGTAGGTTTACGTACTTGTAGCTCTTGGTTAGGCAAGATTTCCATAAAGTGACAAAAAGAAATCACTGCGCGTTTCTCCAATTTACCAAACTCATTACGAGCAGTTGCATCTACAAAGTACTCTTTATCTTCGTAATTGATTTTCACCACTACGTGATTGAACGAAAGCAACGAAGGGAGATAGAATTGCAAGTAATAATCAGAATTGTAGTTCACCAATATCACTGAAGCCTCTACACCGAGATAGTTGAGGATAGATTTCAACAATACGCATTTCGCTTTACAATCTCCTTGCTTATTTTGGTAAGTAAGTGCAGGTGCTTGTGGTTTGTGTCCATTCATCTCATCGGCGTTGTACACGTAGTAGATGTTGTTTTGCACGAACTCTATGGCATATTGCAATTTCTCGTCGAGGGTAGCCATACCGTTGAGTTTTTCGACCAAATCGGGGGCGAAATCAGCGGGCTGTGCTTTGAACACTTCTTCGTAAAGCGGATAGATATAGTTAGAAAGTTCTTTCCAAGTACTATCAGTAGCAAAGTCTATAAAAGGGAAGATTTCGCGGTTAGGGTCTACTGGGTTGATGTAGTTTTCTTGTACTATCTCAAATGCTTCTCCTTGTGCTAAGTATTTCACCTGACTTGGGATTACGTTGCCTTGCTCGTCGCGGAAAAACACATCTTTATAAGCCACACGTTTGTCGCGATTATTGATGAGTTTGAAATGGTATTTACCGTACGCCCAGTAAGTATCGGGGGTTACATATACGTATTTCATAAAGTCCCGACGCAAGAACTCTTTCTCAGTAAATACCTTTTCTTTGGTGTCTTCCAAAATAAGGATATCGTCTAAGTGAAGGTCTTTGATGGAGAAGTTCAGTTTTTTAGAACTGCTGATAATACCACGACCGCTTTGTCCTTCGTTGTCCAATACTTTTATAGTAGTATCAGCTGTTTTGTCAATCAGCTGACCGTTGCGATACACACTGATGCGGTGTATACTGAAATACTCATTTTCTTCGAGTATCATATCGTACATCGAAGCGCGTTCCAAGTTTTCGGGTTGGGTAAGCGTATAAGCCATCAACGTATAGTCAGAAGTACTATTATCGTCTATTTTGCTGTATTTATGTAAGAAATAGCAGTAGTCACGTCCCTCGTCGGTTTGCTCTCGAGAGAAATCAGTCTCTACTAAAAGTTTTTCCATTTCACTATCTGAAAGGGAATTTGTCCAATCTCCCGCTTCTACAAAGCGGTACAATTCTTTTTCTTCTGTTTGCACTTTTTTAGTTTAAAGTTTAAAATTAAGAGTTATCAGAGTATTTAAGTGGGCACAAAGGTACTACTTTTTTATCGTTCAGCCAAAAAAGTTTATGCCTCCTTCATTCCCAAACCGTTATCAATGGCATATGCCATATTTTCAATGATATGCTTGTGTTTGGTTACAAACGGATTGGTAGTATCCCACACGTAACCCGCGAGTACCGAACATATCTTCTTCTTCACCTCTTCATTTCCTGGCTGATGAAAGAAGAGCGTTTGTAAATTGCCTGTATACCATTCTCTTACATAAGAAGTAAACACGTCTATACCACGTTGCATATACTCGGCGTATTCCTTTTGCCAATCTACTTTTTCACCCGCAAGTTCGCGTTTTACCAATTTAGCCGCCAACATCCCCGATTCGGTAGCAAAAGCCACTCCTGAGGAGAATACAGGGTCTAAGAACTCGGTGCTGTTACCGGTGAGTACAAAGCCATTGCCAAAGAGTTTTTTCACCGAGCAAGAATAACTTTGTATCTTATTGGGCTTGAACAGAAAATCCGAATGTTCAAAGCGTGCTCGGTAGAAGTCAGAACGTTTAATTGCTTTGCGAAGTGCTTCTTCGGTATCTCCCGAAGCCGACAAAGCGTTGATATAGTGCGTAGGTCCTACAATGCCCACGCTAGTATTGCCGTTAGAGAACGGAATTACCCATAGCCATACTTCACGCTCCAATACATCAAATGAAATAAGCGTACCTTCTTCACCCGCAGGACGTACCTTATCCTCTTTGATATGAGTAAAAATAGACGAGTGGTCGTCTAACTTCGAAGGCGAATTGAGGTCTAACAAGCGAGGCAACACACGCCCATAACCACTGGCATCAATTACAAATTTAGAAGTAATTTCGCTCACCTCGCCATTAGCGTCTTTCACCGTAGTGACCTGATGATCGGGGAAGAATTGCACATCGGTAACTTCGGTTTCAAAAGTGAGATTTACCCCTTTTCGAATGACCTCTTGTGCTAAAACATTATCGAAATCGGCACGAGGCACTTGCCACGTCCAATCCCAACCTTTGCCGTATTTTTTACCAAAATCAAACTGACACACTTGTTCGCCACGAATAAAACGGGCACCCCATTTTACTTCGTATTTTTGGGCTTCTAAGGCTGGCATAAAACCCGCTTCCTCAAAATGATCCATCACACGCGGAATAAGGCTCTCACCTACCACCAAGCGCGGGAATTTTGTTTTCTCTACCACGCGCACCTTCACACCGTTGTTGTGCAAATAGGCTGCTGATACACAACCCGAAGGACCCGCGCCAATTACCAATACATCTGTTACTTCTTTTTTCATAGATACTCTTTTTTAAAAGTATGGGGACAAATATACTACTTTTTTGTAAAACTACGCTTCTTCGTCGTGAATAAAGCGTTTTTTAGCCAAAAGTTCTTCTTCTGTTTCTTGGTAGGCATCATCGGGCACACAGCAATCCACAGGACATACAGCAGCACATTGGGGTTCATCGTGAAAACCAATGCATTCAGTACACTTGTCTGCCACGATAAAGTAAATATCATCACTGATAGCTTTCTGGGGCTCGTCCGCGTCTACTTCCAATCCGCTCGGTAATACCACACGTCCCTTTAAGGTTGTACCATCGCTATAACGCCAATCGTCAGCACCTTCATAAATAGCATTGTTAGGACATTCGGGTTCGCAAGCCCCGCAATTGATACAGTCGTCAGTTATTATTATAGCCACTTGAGTTTTATGTTTTTAGTTATGAATTATCAGTTAAAAAGGGTGCAAAGATAATACTTTTATTTCTATTATTCAACAACTACCCATAATCACCTTCTACAAACTCCACTTTTCCTACTATTTTGCAAGTCTTATCCTTCATCATTTCTCCACCTTTCCTTCGTTCATTGTTCGTTTATTGTTCGTCTTTTGTTCGTTCATTGTTCGTCTTTTGTTTATATGCCTGTGTGGCTCGCACCGTCTTTTCTCTATCTGCCTGTCGTGCTACGACTGCCTGTGCGGCTCGCACCTGTCCGTGTGGCTCACACCGTCATTGACTTGGTATTATTGGCATTTTTAGCATTATTGGTATTAAAAAAGACTGCCAGATATTCTCTAACAGTCCTTTTTACCTTTTACCTTTTACCTTTTATCTTTTATCTTTTACCTTTTATCTTTTACCTAATTTACCTATTTACCTGAATCCGACCATTCCACCTTCCGCGACACGTACATCACAATAGCCAAAATGGTAAATAAACCTATACTTCCCACTAATAAAGCATAACTTTCCAGCTGAATAATCACGTAAATAAAACCGTAGAGTGCTGCTAATGAAAGTCCTATAAAAGTAGGGAACTTCTTGTTTTTCAGTATAGAAACCGAATACAAACTGATAAGTCCTACCGTCATTACCGATGATATAAAGTAAGCAAACGAGAAGCTACTGTGTTCTGTAATCGATATGAGCAAAGTATAGAACAACACCAATGCTAAGCCTATCATTGAGTATTGGAAGATGTGAATCTTTATCTTGCTAATGCTTTGTATCAAGAAGAATATCAAGAAAGTGAGGAATATCACCAAATAACCGTATTTAGTAGCGCGTTCATTCTGCTGATATTGGTCTACGGGAATGATAAAATCTACATCGTAAGTGTATTGCGAAATGTTCGGCAAACTCCCAAACGATTGTTGTGCAAACGGACGGTTGATGTGCAATACCTTCCACGAAGCGTTAAACCCATTGCCGTTTATCTGTTTGGTGTAAGGCAAAAAGCTACCTGTAAAGCTAGGGTTAGCCCAGTTAGAGGTAAGGGTACTCTCGGTAGTCTTCCCTATGGGTACAATGGCTATTTTCTTACTACCGTCGTACTGCACCGTAAAACTAAACGAAGGGTTAGCCAAAAATTCTTGATAATTAATAAATCCTGTTTCAAGCGATGCTACTTCATTAGCCTTACTATCATTCTCATAGTAATAATCCTCGTTGTCTTTTTGCTCATAGATAGGTTCAAAAGCGTAATTCTTGCCACCTAATTGAATGCTTACCCCATTCTTAATACTTGCGAGGTTAGTAGTGCGAATGAGAATCGTAGCCTTATCCCAACTGATATCTTCGTTAGGAATTCCTTTAGTCGCAAAATTAGGAGCCACATAACTACCCGTAAAGTCCATAGACGCATTAAACACTACTGATTCGTAGTTGTTGCGCTTCTTCACCTCAGTCTTTACATTCGAAGTATTTTTCAGTTCCTCGGGGAAGAAATAAGCGTACTGTGTCTCAAAAGCGTTTTTATTCTTGTCGCTGTACACTTTGTAAGGAATTTTGAGGATAGGTCCATAGAAAAAGACCTCGCGCCCCCACTTGCTATCAATCTCATTGATAACCTCCTGCTGACGTTCTTTGCGCTCTCTCACTAAGTTTTGCACTAATAAGAGCGGAATGAGCAATACCAAAGTAAGTGCCCCAATAAGCACCAAACGAAAAGTGTTTGATTGCCATACATTAGATGTTGTTGATGGTTTTTCTGGATACATAATATTTGAATTTACAATTAATAATTCACACTAAAGCACTTTGCGTTTCAAAGTGTATCTATAAAAAAGAAAGGAGTTAATGTTTCTCCTTTACGGATTGTCCCCTTCGGGGGTTCGGGGGCAAATCGACAAATCTGCTAATTTCCTAATTTCCCAATAATCTTCTCGAGTGCATTCAAATGTTCTTGAAAAGCCTCTTTTCCCTTTTCAGTTACCTTATAACTCGTATTCGTCTTCCTTCCCACAAACGATTTTTCAATAGTGATATACTCTTCAGCTTCCAAGGCACGGGTATGGCTTGCCAGATTGCCGTCGGTTACCCCTAAGAGTTCTTTCAGGGTATTAAAGTCGACACTGTCATTCACCATCAACACCGACATTATGGCTAAGCGAATGCGGTGGTCAAAAGCCTTGTTAATATGTGCTAAAAAAGTCTTCAATTTTCTTTATCCGTCCCGACTTATGTCACTGTTGGTCTTTTCCTTTATTGCGTTCGTATTTAAAGTGCATTACGCCACCATAGAGAATATGGCACACACCAAAGCCCAATGTCCAAAACAAGAGTCCGCAACCAGGGAAATATACCGCTAACAAGCCTAACACAATCTCGGTAATTCCCAAATAATGTACATCTCCAAAGGTGTATTTGCTCACATTCACACACGCCAATCCGTAAAAAATAAGCGTCATTGGCGCAAGCAGTCCGTAGTACCCATTTTTGATGAGCAATACACTGAGTAGCCCACCCGTAAGTAGCGGAATAGCAAAGTTATACAAAGCCCTTTTGGCGGTAGCATTCACAAGGCTTTCTCCATTGCGCTTCGCCTTACGCGCCGAAAACAAGTAAGCTGTCACCAATGAGGCTACAAGCACCGCTAATGCAATTGCCATAATAGCTTTAAAGGTACGACTTTCTATAAGCACATAAGGATAATAGATGTAATGATGTTCCAACAACATATATACCCCTGCTGCACCTATCAGGGCATACACACCTGCCAATACCCCCGAAAGTCCGCTAAGCGAAAGAAAAAGGGTAGACTTACGCATCATCTGGCGTATCTCGTGTAGGTCGTTTAAGTATTTATTCTCTTCCATAATGAAGTACTTTGTGGCGCAAAGTAATGGATAATAATAATAACTACCAAATATTTTTATCACAAATCTTTAAAATATTTTAGATGAGTATTGTAAATGAGTTTTTTATATATAAATAATCAGTGTTAAAGTCGTGCGACTTTAACACTGATTATGAGAAATAAAAAATAATTTCTTATTCTAATATCCGAAGAGTTCTTCTAATGAGAGTTTCTTAAAGTCTCCTATTTTTTGGAGGGCATCTTTTGAGAGTTTCTTTTCTGAAGCTAAAATCACATAAGTATAAGGTTTTTTAGAGAGGTATTTGTCGTGGAAAGCTTTGATGTCTTTCATTGTAATACCATCTACATTTTGATATACTTGCTTGCGTATATCGTCTTTAAGACCCAATTCTTGTGCGGCTAAATAGCTATAAATAATACCGTCTTGTGTAATGCGCTCGGTTTCTATTTCTTGCTTGATTTGTAGTTTAGCTAATTGGAGATTAGCAGGCAATTCAGGCATTGTATTGAGCAGTTCATTCATTGCTTCAACGGCTTCTTTAAACTTATCAGCTTGTGAACCTACATAGGCAAGCATATAGTATTTATCAGCTTTCTTTCTTGGGGAAGCGTAGAAACCATAAGTGCTATATGCCAAAGCTTTACTTTCGCGAATGGTTTGGAATACCAAAGAACCCATACCCCCACCGAAGTAGTTGTTGAACGCACTAATTACAGTGCTTTCAGCTGGATTGAAAGGAACGGTATTGCGTATCCAACGGGTTTCAGCTTGTACCATTTCATAATCGGCAAAGAGTACTTGGTTTTTAGTTTGCTCTACTTGTTTAAACTCTTTTTTAGGAGCTACCTTGGCAAACTTAGCAGGCACTTTATGTAAAGTTTTTAGTTTATTAGTAAGTTCTGAAAGGGTAGCAGGTCCATAATAAATAACTGTTTGCTCTACATTGTTTAGGTTTTTGAGTTTATCTACTAACTCTTTCCCTGTAATAGCCTCAATTTCGGCATCAGAGAAGGTGTAGTTATATTTGTTTTTAGCCCCATACATTGCATAGTTTGTTAAGGCTTGCATAATAGCATTTCTATTAGCTTTGGCATCTATACGCGATTTAACTACACGCGCTTTCAAGGCTTTAAGCGCTTCTTCATCTACTTTAATATTGGCAATAAAGTCTTCGTAAAGTTTCACAGCTGCTTCAAAGTTTTCTTGTAAACCTTCTATATTTACAGTAGTGTACTCGTCACTGTTTGAAATTCTAAAGCTTGAAGCTATTTTATAGAATTCTTTGGTAAGCTGTTCAGCTGATTTTTTATCAGTACCCAAAAACTGACTATAATTAGCAGCCATTGCCAATTTCAAATCATTAAGAGTACCTACTTTATAACGGAAAGTAAGACGATACAATTCATTGTCTTTGTTTTGCACGTAAAGTATTTCTGCTTTGCCTAATTTTCCTTTTTGTAGGTCTTTATTATAATCTAAGAAAACAGGCTTTACAGGAGTACTTGGCATCTCGTTCACCATTTTCACAAAAGCTGATTGTTTATCAGCATTGGTTTCAACGGGAGTAATAGCCGGTTTTTCAATCTTCTCTACATTAGGGCGAGTTCCTTTCTCTTTATACACAGCTACGTAGTTATTGCCGAGGTATTTATTGGCAAAAGCTACGATATCAGCTTTGGTGAGTTTAGAAAGGTTGTTCACATACGCTACTTGGTCTTTCCAGTCTAAGTTATCAGTAAAAGCTGACATTAGCATATTAGCGCGGTTGCCATAAGACTCAGTCGCTTGAATGGTTTGCTTTTTCAAGTTGTTGATGATAGAAGGAATAAGGTCATCATCAAAGTTACCTTTTTTGAGGTTTTCTATTTCCCCCAACATAAGGTCTTTTACTTGTTCTAACGACTGCCCTTGTAGAGGTTTTCCAGAAAGGTATAATACACCATAGTCTATAAGCGTATAAGCAAAGGCACTTGCCCCAAGGAGTTTTTGTTTTTTTACAAGGTTCAAGTCAATAAGACCTGCTTTACCATTAGTAAGAATTTCCCCTACTAAATCGGCTAAGAGAGCATCTTTATCTTGGTTACCAGGCAAGCGGAATGCCATCGAAACGCTTTCGGCATCGGGTCCTACTACCTTCTTAATGATAGGTGCTGTAATAGGAGCTTCTTTCTCAAAATTATATTGAGGCACTGCTTTGGGTTGCATATAGCTAAATGCCTTATCAATTTGAGCGATAACAGTATCGGGGTTGAAATCTCCTGCCAATATTACAGCCATATTGTTGGGCACGTAATAGGTATGGAAGTATTTGCGAATTTCTTTCAGTGAAGGATTTTTCAAATGCTCTACTGTACCGATAGTAGTTTGCAAGCCATAATTGTGCTTCTTGAATAGCTCAGAGAAGAGAGTTTCAAACACCTCGCTATTATCGCTATCCAAAGAGCGGTTTTTCTCTTCGTATACAGCTTCCAATTCAGTATGGAAGATACGAAGTACAGGGTTGCGGAAGCGTTCAGCTTGTACAGTAATGTACTTGTTGATAGCATTAGCAGGCACATCGTCAGTATACACTGTTTTTTCAAACGAAGTAAAAGCATTGGTACCTTGTGCACCCATAGCAGTCATCATCTTATCGTACTCATTGGCGATAGCATACTTACTAGCTACTCCTGAAACCGAATCTATCAGTTTATAGATAGCTTTGCGTTTAGCAGGGTCTTTGGTGTGATTGTACTCTTCGTAGAGGGCGTCGATTTTGTCGAGTTCTACTTTTTCCTTAGCCCAATCAAGTGAACCGTATTTATCAGTTCCCTTAAAGAGTAAATGCTCTAAATAATGTGCAAGCCCTGTATTAGTTGCAGGGTCGGTTTTACTACCTGCTTTCACAGCTACATAGCACTGAATGCGAGGTTCTTTATTCGTAGGACTCAAAATAACTGTAAGTCCGTTTTTCAAGGTATAAAACCTTGCATTGGTGGGGTCGTGTGTTACATATTTATAAGTGTAACCGCCTCCTTGAGCTTCTTTCCACTCATAGTTTTGAGCGGAAGCACCGAATGTTATAGCTACTGTGAAGAGCCATAAGAATAGATTCCTTTTTAACATATTTGGCGAATTAATATTTAAACAGTGCAAAAGTAGTAATTTAATGCTCAACTCCAAAATACTTCTCGATATTTTTTATCTTTCTTATGCAAATGGTGCTAATACCACTTCCAAACCATCTATTTCAGGTGTAATCGGAATTTGGCAACCTAATCTACTATTAGGCTTCACGTAAAAAGCCTCCGAAAGCATTGCTTCTTCTTCTGCTGACATCTCAGGAAGCGACACCTCTTCTGCATTCTGAATATAGCACTGGCAAGAGGCGCACATTGCCATACCACCACAGATGCCTATCTCGCCATCTTGGGCAATTTCATAAGCACGCATTACCTCCATAAGGTTCATATTCATATCAGTAGGGGCTTCTATTTCGTATAGAAGCCCCTCGCGATCGGTTATTTTAAGATGTATCTCGTTCATTTATTTTGCGGGGAAGTACTCTATTCTGCGAACGCGAGCACAAACGGGCTTGTCGTTCTCAAACATTATAATCTGTGTCCAGTTACCCATTTTATCAAAAGTATAACGGTATTTATAATTGAAATCAGGAGTAGTATAAGCAGTAAGCAAGTTGTGCTCATCATACACTTTGGTCGAGGCTACCCCTTTCCGTGTTTTAATAATCTGCGTCTCTCCAAATTTGTTAAACATATAATTCGTCTCTACGTAAAAGTTAGGGTCATCATTAGCCGTACAAATGGTCTGTATGAGTTGCCCTGCTTTGTTGTATTTGTGCTGGCATACGGTCTCTTGTCCTGCTTGGTTAATATACGTCGCTTTGGTTAAATTCTTATCCTTGTCGTATTGGTTCTCTGTTTTTAAAAACACATTCTTGTTGAGCACTTTTTCCTCTGTCTCGCTCACCTTGTTCATATTGTTGTATTTATACGACTTCTCTTTGGTGTACTCCGGACGTATTTTCTGTTCCAATACAAGGTTCTTCTGCTCATATCGTTGAATATCTTTCTCCAATGCCGATACACTAGCTACCTTATTCTTCTCAATGCAGTTACCTAAATCGTCGTATTTATACGTGATAGTGATAAGCCACTCATTGGTCACCCCATCATTCTCATCAATCTTTACCAACTGATTCTTCTCATTGTAAAAATACTGTCGGTTCACCGTCAGTTCTCCGTCTCCCAAGGTAAACACCGACTGACTTTTATTAATTTTTCCCTTCTTGTCATAAAAGAAGCGCATTCCTCCAAAAGGTCGATTTTCGGCATTATAGGTTTTAATTTCAAGATTGCGCCCTCCGTTGTCAAACAGATAAGATATATTAGTTTTAGAATACTTCTTTTCGTCTTTTTCTACCTTCCATTCTTCGGAATAAGGAAAAACATTATAAGTGTTCCCATCAAAGGTTTTAGTGCCTTTCGGACTCGCTTCCAGAAGAAATGAATAATCCTCTACTTTCTTTACTTTCCCTTTCAGTTGCAGGGATTTACTACCCAAAGTATCTATCTGCGCGTGTAGCGAAACACCACCTGCCAATAAGACACTTGCTAATAGTACGTTTATGTTCTTCATTTTATATTTAGTTATTAGTATTTTAGAAGTAATTATTCCGAATAGTATTCTTGAACGATTTCCTTTACGATATCCATATCCACTGTATCATATTCACTTTTGTCATCTCCCTCGTTTACATTCACGAGAACTTCGTGGGTGATAACACGCCCTCCTCCTCTTTTCCCCTTATTTTTAGAAGCTATTTCAAGACGTATCTTCTTATATCCTTCTCCTAAATCTGTTCCTAAAAAAGGATTTATCTCTATCTCTGCTTTAAGATTTTCTATATCTTTCTTCAGACTCTTATACTTTTTGCTCAACCTTTTAAGTTCTCTATCAAAAGTAGCAACTGATAAAAATTTACAATTCATTGAGGACTTCATCTAAATCACGCGCTTTCATTTTTCCCCCTCTCACCGCTTTCACTTCTTTCATTCCTTGCAAAAGCATCTTCTTGAATTTTTGTTCTTTAGGTGTGAGCGAACGTTTAGTTTTAGGCAACGCATCATCATCCTTTGTTTCTGTATACTGTACAAAACTAAGTTTTTTAGCATATTCCACAAAAGCCAATGCTGAAGCACTCGTCTCATTAATAGTTAGTGTTATGGGCATATCCTTTTATTTAATCATTAGTTTTTTTATTTCTTTTACCTTTTACCTCTTATCTCTTACCTCACCTAAATCGCTTTCACCACTGCCTTTTCAGCCTCTTTGCGAGACCCGTCAAAACCGTCTATACCCACTACCGTAGTGTATTTTAACACGTATTTTTTATTAGGGTAAATGCGGTTGTACACACTTTGGCACATTAAGGTCGCTTCGTGAAAGCCACAAAGTATTAGTTTCAGTTTCCCTGGGTAAGTATTCACGTCGCCTATGGCGTATACTCCCTCTATACAAGTTTGATAGTCTAAGGCATTGTTCACCTTCACAGCATTTCTTTCAATCTCCACGCCCCACGTAGCAATAGGTCCTAATTTAGGAGTAAGTCCAAACAAAGGTATAAAAGCATCAGCTACAAGAGTTTCTCTTTCACCCCCTTCCTGCTCCAATACTACCGATTCCAAATGCTTTTCTCCACCTAGTCCCACTACCTCATAAGGCGTTTTTAAGTTGATTTTCCCCGCCTCTTTGAGGGCTCTCACTTTTTCAACCGAATCCAATGCCCCGCGAAACTCATTACGTCGGTGCACTAAGGTAACCGAAGCCGTTGCTACTTTCTCGGCTAAGTAAATACTCCAATCGAGTGCTGAGTCGCCTCCTCCGGCTATCACCACGTGTTTGCCTGCGTAACTCTCGGGGTGTTTCACAAAGTAAGCCACTCCTCTATCTTCGTATTGTTCAAGGTTCGGCAGTTCAGGCTTGCGAGGTTCAAAAGTACCTAATCCTCCTGCAATAGCTACAGCTTTCCCTTTTATTTGGGTGCCTTTATCAGTAGTAACCACAAAAGTATCATCATCATTTTTAGTAAGAGTCATCGCTGTTTCACCAAGCGTAAATTCAGGCTGAAACTGCTTGATTTGCTCCATTAAATTATCCACTAATTCCGAAGCCCCTACACTCGGGTATCCTGGTATATCAAAAATAGGCTTCTTGGGGTACAACTCAGTAAGCTGACCGCCCACCTGAGGCAACGTGTCTATCAAATGACATTTTAAACTAAGCAATCCTGCCTCAAACACAGCAAACAATCCCGTAGGTCCCGCCCCTATAATAATGATATCCGTTTCTTTCATTCATTGTTATTTTGGGTGCAAAATTACTAAAAAAAAACTGAAAAGCAAAAAGCAAAACAGCAAAATAAGTATATTTCCCGTATTTCTATTCACCAAAATACCTATTGATTACCAGCATCTTCTTAATACACCTTTTGCATACTATCCCATAAGGTTCATCTTTTATCCCTCTGTCCGTACATTGTTCGTCTTTTCATTATATGCCTGTCGTGCTACGACTGCCCGTGCAGCTCGCACCTACCTGTGTGCTCATACTGTCTTACCTTTGTTTTTGAGTCGCTACACTCTCTTTTCACAGTATGGACTTTACCAAAGTTTCAGACTTTACCAAAGCTGAAAGCTCCCAATAGTCTCTTTCTTACCTCCATTATATCCTTAATTTAAATTTGTCTTTTGTTCGTTCATTGTTCGTCTTTCCTTCATCTTTTGTTCATCTGCCTGTGCGGCTCGCACCGTCATTTGTTCGTCATTTGTTCGTCATTTGTTCGTCTTTTATTCGTCTTTTGTTCGTTGTAGACCCACTGTAGACCCACTGTAGACCCACTGTAGACCCACTCATCGTCCGTTTATCCTATAAGCTTCTTATAAGCTTTATATAATCCTCTTCCAATTTCTCCATTAACCATTAACCACTAACCATTAATCATTAACCATTAACCTTGCTTCCAAAGTGAATAACAAAGATTTTTAAACTTCTATCTTTTTGGTCAATGAATATTATTTTATTACTTTTGCACCCGTTAAGTTCAATATTGAAACAGAAACCGTTCTTTATGAAACGTACATTTTTAGATTACTTTTTTATCACCCTCAAAGGGCTCGCTATGGGTGCTGCCGATGTAGTACCAGGAGTCTCAGGGGGAACTATTGCCTTTATTTCGGGTATTTATGAGGAGTTAGTCGATTCTATCAGCAAAGTAAACTTACAAGCCTTCAAACTCCTTTTTACAAAAGGGTTAGTTGCTTTCTGGAAACACATTAATGGGAACTTCTTTGTAGCTCTCTTTGTAGGGATAGGTATCAGTATCCTCTCACTTGCCAAAGGTATGAAATGGCTGTTAGAAAATCACCCCATAATAGTATGGTCTTTCTTCTTCGGACTAATGATTGCAAGTGTCTTTTTCCTAACAAAAGAAATAAAACGTTGGAATCTCGCCGCTGTCTTAACTATGATAGTTGGAGGGATTGTTGCTTATATTATCACTGTTATTCCTCCTTTGGTAAATGGCAGTAACCAAAGTATTATCTTTATCTTTTTCTGTGGTGCCTTAGCCATTTGCGCTATGATACTCCCAGGTATATCAGGAGCTTTTGTATTGGTACTTCTGGGGGCTTACCACACTGTTTTAGATGCGCTTAGTTCTTGGAATTTTAAAGTGATTGGCGTTTTTGCTATTGGGGCTATCACAGGGATTCTTAGCTTTTCAAAAGCCTTAAAATGGTTATTTGCTAAATTCCGAAACCTTACCTTTGCAGGACTCACAGGCTTTATTATTGGGTCACTAAACAAAGTATGGCCTTGGAAAGAAACTCTCGAAACAGACCCTACTAATGGCAGTGTGATATGGGAAAAAAGCATATCGCCTTGGGCTTTCAAAACAATCACCAATACCAATCCGCAAATCCTAACCGCTATCTTATTGGCTATTATCGGTTTCTGTGTGATTTACTCTATTGAAAAGTTAGGCGCAAAACGCACTCAAAATTAATATGAAACCATTAGAACGAGGACATAAAAAACTACTCAATGCGTGGGCTTTTTACGATTGGGCTAACTCTGTCTATTCTCTCACCATTGTCTCTACTATCTTCCCTATTTTCTACGGATTGTTATTTCGTATTGCAAAGCTCACCCATATTGAGCTCTTTGGAATGGTGATTAAAAGCACTTCTGTGATTGCTTTTGTAACCGCTTTAGCTTTTGCAGTAGTGGTAGTACTCTCCCCTATCCTCAGTGGTATCGCCGATTACTTAGGGAATAAAAAGAGCTTTATGCGCTTTTTCTGCTATTTAGGAGCTATCTCTTGTGTAGGGTTATATTGGTTTTCCTTAGAACATATTTACTTCGGACTCTTGTGTTATTTTTGTGGCGTAGTAGGCTTTTGGGGGAGTATCGTATTCTATAATTCTTATTTACCCGATATCGCCCTTCCTGAACAGTACGACGCTGTAAGTGCGAAAGGATACAGCTTAGGGTATACAGGTAGTGTATTACTGCTTATTTTTAACCTCATAATGGTAATGAAACCACAATGGGTAGGCTTTGCTACTGTTGATGCTGAAACTACTCTCACCACTATGCGCATCTCGTTTATTACAGTAGGAATATGGTGGATAGGTTTTAGTAGTATCCCCTTCTATTATCTTCCCTCTTATAAAAAAGGCAGAGGGGAGTTCAGCAAAAGCATTCTTTTCAACGGTTTTAAAGAACTGCGCAAAGTATGGCAATCTCTCTCAGCTTCTCCTCGTTTGAAGTGGTATCTTATTGCTTTCTTTGTGTACAGTATGGGTGTACAAACCGTTATGCTGATAGCCACTTATTTTGGAGAGCAAGAAATACAATGGGCAAACTCCGAAGAAAGCACTATGGGGCTCATTATAAGTGTACTCATTATTCAATTAGTAGCTATTTTAGGAGCACACCTTACGGTTTTAACAGTGCGCAAATGGGGTAATATTGCAGTGCTCATTGGGCTTAATGTTATATGGGTAGGCATCTGTTTGCTTTCATATTGCGTATATAAACCTACTGAGTTTTATACAATAGCTATTTTAGTAGGGCTTGTAATGGGGGGCATACAAACGCTATCACGTTCCACCTATTCTGCTTACTTACCCGAAACTAAAGATACTACTTCCTTTTTCAGTTTTTACGATGTAACTGAGAAATTGGGTATTGTAATAGGAATGGGTGTTTATGGTATGATAGACCAATTTACCAATAATATGCGCAATGCTACTATTTCATTAATAGTTTTCTTTGTTTTAGGAATGTTACTGCTTTTTAAAGTGCGAAAAGTAAGTCGTGTAGCTAATGAATAATTATGAAGATATTTTCTGAATTTAGGTTTTTCCTTGAGAAATACGGCTTTGCAGTATCATCTCGTTTAGCCGAGAAGTTAGGAATGCGTGCCAAAGACGTTCGTATTGTTTTTATTTACGGTACCTTTGCCACCTTAGGAGCTTGGTTTGGTGTATATTTGCTTTTAGCATCACTTTTGAAAATTAAGGATTTGTTCTTTGCTAAACGTACCTCTGTATTTGATTTGTAATTATTTTTTTCTTTAAATTTGCACCTTTCAAAAATACTTTGTATATTTGTGCGTTTATTAGAGTATAACTACTAATAAATTTAATCATAAGTAAAACTAAAATTTATTATATTATGGCAAAAACAGGAAACATATTATTAGGATTGGCAGCAGGAGCTGCTATTGGAGTGGGCTTAGGTATTCTCTTTGCCCCTGATAAGGGTAAAGTCACCCGCGAAAAGATTAAAGATAGCGTGAGTGACAAGGCAGAAAAGCTAAAAGAACAACTTGACCGTTTAACTGAGAATGTAAAAGAAAAATCAGCGGAACTAAAAGGTTCTTTAGAGGAAAAAGTAGACACCTTACTTTCCAAATCAAGCTATAAAGCCGAAGACGTGATTACTTTCTTAGAAAAGAAATTAGCCGCCTTAAAAGCAGCTAATGCTAAATTGCAGAAATAAGCACATATGTCTATCCACTCTATCAAAGAAACTTTTGAGGAAGTTCCTACAAAAGCAAGTACCGCTCTCAATTCGCAGATAGCTTACTATAAACTATTCCTTTTTAGGTTTATAGGTAAATCGTCTTACGGACTTATAACCTTTTTTATAGTATCCTTTGCGAGTTTGTTGGTATTGTTCTTTTTGTCTTTCGCCGGAGCGTATGCTATTGGTGAAGCACTTGGTAGCAATGCCTTAGGTTTTGCTATTGTAGGAGCTTTCTATGTGTTGATTGCGGTAATAATATTGGCTTTCCGCAAAAAACTTATTGAGAAGCCTCTATTAGAAAAACTCTCTGAAATCTATTTTAAAGCTGAACCCGATGACGAAGAATAAAATCTATAGCTCTTTTGAAGAAATTGATAACGACCTTAAAATACTGCGCTTAGAAAAGGAAATAGACCGACTATCTCTTACCAATCAAGTATCGGCAGTGGCAGAGAGTTTAACTCCTAAAAACTTACTTGCTCATACGTGGCTTTCTTTTTTGTTTAACGAAAGAAGATGGCTAAACTTAGCTATTGAATACGCTATGTTTTTCCTTTTCAGAAGAAAACGCAAATAACATACTTATAACTTACAATGAGACATAGCCTTGTAAAGAACCTCGATTGGACTTCAGTAATACTATACTTACTATTGGTAATGTGTGGTTGGGTAGCTATCTTTTCCACTACTTACAGCGATTTAAACGTTACTTCTATCTTCGACCTCAATCAGTTTTATGGAAAGCAGTTGCTTTTTATCGGGCTTAGTTTCTTGCTTATTATCTTTATCTTAGCCATAGATAGCAGGTTTTATATCAACTTTTCAGTAATATTCTACATCATTTCGATTATACTATTAGCTGGACTGTTTGTCTTTGGTAAAGAGACAAATGGAGCTAAAGCTTGGTATGCCTTTGGCTCAGTTACGGTACAACCCAGTGAGTTTGCTAAAGTAGCTACAGCTCTTGCCTTTTCGCGTTATGTGAGCGATATCCACACCGATATTCGCCGTACTCCTGACCTCTTACGGGCTATTGCAATTATTTGTATTCCTGCCGTACTCATCTTATTACAACCCGACGTAGGGAGCTTATTGGTGTTCTTTTCATTAGCTTTTGTACTTTTCCGCGAAGGTATGCCCTCTGCCCTACTCTTCTATCTATTTTTCTCAGGAGTAGTATTTGTTTCCTCACTAAAATTTGGAACAACTTTCACTCTGTTTGCTTGTGCAGCTTGTATTGGATTTTACGGCTTTTGGCATAAGAGAAAAACAAAACGCATTCCGTTTCAAAATATATTTATCTTATCGGTTATATGCTTGCTTACGGCGTTTGTTACGCACCCAGTATACGATAACGTACTCAAACAACACCACCGCAATCGTTTGAACTTATGGCTACGTCTTGAAACTGACCCTCAGAAGATAGCTGCAATGAAACGCGATTTTGCCTATAATACCAATATGGCTGAATCGGCGATAACCTCAGGAGGTACTTTTGGGAAAGGTTTCTTGGAAGGTACTCGTACCAAAGGGAGCTTTATCCCTGAACAACATACCGACTATATCTTCACAACCGTAGGTGAAGAATGGGGCTTTATGGGTACTGCCTTAGTGGTCATACTCTTCTCATTTTTACTATTGCGACTTATAGTACTTGCCGAGCGACAGAAATCTAAATTTAACAGGGTGTATGGGTATTGTGTGGTATCAATACTGTTTGTACATTTCTGTATCAATGTCGGTATGGTGATTAGCTTAATTCCTACCATCGGGATTCCGTTGCCTTTCTTCAGCTACGGAGGTTCTGGGCTTTGGGCGTTTACTATTCTGCTGTTTATCTTCTTACGATTAGATGCTAACAGACTGAACGATTGGATTCGATAATAATGACGAATGACAAATTACGAATGACAACAAATTCATATAAAGAAAAACTTTCAGAGGCAACACAGCAATACCTAAAACTTACTAAACAATACAACCAAATTAGCTTCCTCCGATTAGCTGAAATGCTACTTATCATTTGGTCAGTATACAAACTTATAAAAGCTCCATCAGTAGTAATGGGACTATTTTGTATGCTTACTATTGTGGTTTTTCTTCTTTTGATAGTAAAACACAAGAAAATAAGTGCGTTGCGCAGTATCGCTCAAACTAAAATACGCCTCAATGAGCAGGAAATTGCATTTTTAGAACAACATACTTTCTTCACCGATAACGGCAAAGATTTTCAAGAAGAAAACCACCCTTATGCTTACGATTTGGATATTTTAGGCGAACATTCACTTTATCATTATCTTAACCGTACGCATACTTTCTTAGGCAAAAAACTTTTAGCCAAGCGACTTCTCTCTCCTTCTTCTGAGGACATTATCAACACACAAGAACAGATAAAAGCACTTACTCCCGACCTAAGCTGGCGACAAACCTTTACTGCTTATGCTCAACAAATAGATGACAGCAAAGATTTTTACATCAAACTACGCACTTGGGCAAGCAGTACTGCAAAACTATTGAGCAAAACAATGCAATATACTCTCATTGTTCTACCTATATTCCTCATCATAAGTCTTTTGATAGGATATGGGAACGACAATGAACTACTAAAAAGCGTCGGAAAGCTCTTAATCACTGTAAACTTGCTACTGTTTTTCTCTTTTATTGGTAAAATGACGAAAGAAAAACTCGGTTTTGAGCGTACTTATACGATGTTATATGCTTTTAAGGAGTGTATTGCGCAAGTAGAAGCGCGTTTCCCTGAGAAAAACAAACAAGCAAGCGCTAAAATAGCTCAACTTTCCCGATTGTTAGACGATTTGGATAACGTGAGTAATATATTAGTCTCTATACCCCTAAACCTTTTCTCTTTTTATCACGTACATCGTTATCAGCAACTTTTGCAATGGAAGTCGCAATATGCAAACTGTATTGAAGAATGGTTAGAGTCGGTGGGGGAAACGGAAGTGTTGTGCAGTTTTGCTAATTTTAGTTATAACAACCCTGAATTTGTTTATCCTACCCTCAATAATGATTATGAAATAGCTTTTGAAGCCGTAGGACACCCGCTTATCCCTTCTGAACATCGGATTACCAATGATATTACGTTGGACAAGCACGCTTTTGTATTGCTTACAGGCTCTAATATGTCGGGTAAGAGTACTTTCTTGCGCACTTTGGGGGTTAATATGTTGCTTACTCTTGTTGGGTTACCTGTTTGTGCGCGCAAAGCCAATGTACACCCTTTGCGTTTGCTCGTCTCTATGCGTCTTGCTGATTCGCTTAACGACGGCAAATCGTATTTCTTTGCTGAAATCAATCGCATACAGCAGATAATGGAGACCTTAAAGGGCGAACGTTGCTTTGTGCTCTTGGACGAAGTACTACGGGGTACTAATTCAGAAGACAAACAGTACGGCACTATCAAGATTATCGAAAGATTGCTTTCCTTACAAGCTTTGGGCGTGCTGGCTACTCACGATATAGAAGTGTGTAAACTTACTGAACAATATCCTCATCAACTTCAAAATAAATGCTTTGAGTCTGACATCACCAATGGAGAACTCACTTTCGACTATAAGTTAAGAGAGGGCGTTTGCCAAAACAAAAATGCTACTTTCTTGATGAAGAAATTGGGAATCATTAGGTAATACCGAATTAATGCCAATAATACCAATAATGCCAATAATGCCAGAAATGCCAAATAAAGATTAGCAAATTAGCAGATTTGAAAATTAGCAAATAGGAAGTGTTATTAATGGTGAATAGTGAAATTGGGAGAGGATTATAGGAAGCTTATAGGATAAACGAACAAAGAGTGGCTCTACAGTGGCTCTACAGTGGGTCTACAGTGGCTCTACAGTGGCTATACAGTGGGTCTACAACGAACAAAAGACGAAGGAAGAACGAACAAAAGACGAACAAAAGACGAAGGAAGAGTGTAGCTAAGTTAGTACTAAGTAGAAGAATACTTGAACGTGTAAGGCAAGTTTCTTCTATTTTTTATGCTTTTAAACTAACATTTTAGGCTTTAAATATTGTTAGTTGGTAATTATTCACTACCTTTGCACCAAATTAAATAGAAATGGCAAATACCAAATATATATTTGTAACTGGGGGCGTAACTTCTTCTTTGGGGAAGGGTATCATTGCGGCTTCGCTTGCCAAGCTCTTGCAGGCTCGTGGCTATAGGGTGACGATACAAAAATTTGACCCTTACATCAATGTAGACCCTGGTACGCTCAACCCTTATGAACACGGCGAATGTTTCGTAACCGAAGACGGTGCTGAGACTGACCTCGACTTGGGACATTATGAACGTTTTCTAAACGTACACACTTCGCAAGCTAATAATGTAACCACAGGGCGCGTTTACCAAAGCGTTATCGAGAAAGAACGCCGTGGTGAGTTCTTGGGCAAAACGGTGCAAGTAATACCACACATTACCAACGAAATTAAGGAACGCATTCAGATACTTGGCAAAACAGGCGAATACGACATTGTGATTACCGAAATAGGTGGTACGGTGGGCGACATCGAATCGTTGCCTTATATAGAATCAGTAAGACAGCTTTTGTGGGACTTAGGAGAGCACAATGGCATCGTGATACATCTTACCTTAGTACCTTACCTTGCTGCGGCGGGTGAACTGAAAACCAAACCTACGCAACACAGCGTGAAAACCCTGATGGAAAGCGGTATTCAAGCCGATATATTGGTTTGCCGTACCGAACACGAACTTTCGGACGAGCTTCGATACAAGCTGGCGCTTTTCTGCAATGTGAAGCGAGAGGCAGTAATCCAGTCTATTGATGTGCCTACTATTTACGATGTACCTAATATGATGCTTTTAGAGGGGTTGGACAAAGTGACACTCAAGAAGCTGAACCTCCCTTGTAAAAACGAACCCGACCTCACCCAATGGAACACTTTTTTGCAACGCTACAAGAACCCCAAACACCGCATAAAAGTAGGGTTAGTAGGCAAATACGTAGAGTTACAAGATGCGTATAAGTCGATTTTAGAAGCCTTTATACACGCCGGAGCGGCGAACGAAGTGCGCGTGGATGTGGAGAGTATTCACTCAGAACACCTCAATGAAGAAAATATAGAAGCCAAATTAGGTCATCTAGATGCTGTACTTGTAGCCCCAGGTTTTGGCGGTCGCGGTATTGAAGGCAAGATAAAAGCTATTGAATACGTGCGTGAACACCGCATTCCGTTTTTGGGAATTTGTCTTGGGATGCAAATGGCAGTCATTGAATTTGCGCGACACATAGCTGGACTTAAAGGCGCTAATTCTACTGAGATGAACGAGCAAACGCCTTATCCGGTAATCAGCTTGATGGAGAGTCAGAAGGAAATTACTCAGAAAGGAGGCACTATGCGCCTGGGGGCTTGGGCTTGTGAACTTAGCAAAGGCAGTAAGATATACGAAGCCTATGGTAAAAAAGAGATTTCGGAACGACATCGCCACCGCTATGAGTTTAACAACGACTACAAAGAACAGCTCGAAAAGGCAGGCTTGCAGTGCACTGGTATCAACCCCGATACGGGTTTGGTGGAAGTGATAGAATTGCCAAATCACCCTTGGTTTGTGGGCGTACAGTATCACCCCGAATACAAGAGCACCGTTGCCAATCCGCATCCGCTATTTGTAGCTTTTGTGAAGGCAGCCTTAAACAATAAACTAAAAAAGAACTAAAACACGGATAAAAACACTTATATGGAAGAAAAAAAATTCGATTTAAAGAGTATTATAGGTTTTACCTTGATTTTTATACTTTTGATGTGGTTTATGAATAACAATAAACCAAGTGAAGAAGAATTAGCTAAACGCAAAGCTCAACAAGAACAACAAGCAAATCAAGCTACTAACACCCAAAAAGACACCCATACCGCTACCTTCCAAAGTATCCCTAATGATTCGGTAGCCTTAGAAAAGTACAAAGCCAGCTTAGGTGCTTTTGCCTATTCGGCTACTCTACCTTCGGCTAAAGACGGGGTAACTGTATTGGAAAACAAAGACATCAAGCTCACTATCAGCAACCGAGGCGGACAACCCAAGGAGGTTTTGCTCAAAGAATTTAAAACTTATGATTCTTTGCCTGTTTACTTAATTAAAGATTGGAATGCTACTTTTAACCTCAATTTTACTACCGCTCAGAACCAAAATCTAAGTTCTAAAGACTTGTACTTTGAACCTACGCTAAGCGAAAACAACGGCAACAAAGTGCTTTCGATGAAGCTCAAAACTTCAGAAAACGCTTATTTAGAATATGTGTACACCCTACCAAAAGAGGGTTATATGTTGGACGTGGCAGTGCGCTCACAAGGTTTATCGGGTGTTGTGAATACTTCTAAGCCTATGAACATCGACTGGAAGTTACAGGCACGCCGTATGGAGAAGAGCGTCACCTATGAAAACCGTTATACGCAAGCGACCGTGCAGTACGACGGCGACCGCATTAACCGCTTGAGTCAAGGAGGTAATGACGAGCAAAAAGAAGAGAAAGTAAACTGGGTGGCTTACAAACAGCACTTGTTTACATCGGTGCTCATTTCTGACAACCCGTTTGCCAAAGGCGATTTCGTTTCTCACAATATCGCTATGAGCGAAGGGAAAGATGTAAAATACACCAAGAACTTCCTTACTTCTTTGCCTATACAAGCGAAAAGCGGAGAGCTAAGCGAGTCGTTACACTTCTATTTTGGACCTAGCTATTACAACGTGCTCAAACAGTACAACGACAAGTATGAACTTACTGAGCTCATTCCGTTAGGCTGGGGTATTTTTGGTTGGCTCAACAAATGGTTGTTCATTCCGCTTTACAACTTCCTCACTGATTATTTCTCGGTAGGATTGGTGATTATCTTGATGACCATTATCGTGCGTTTATTATTGTCACCTATCGTTTACAAATCGTACGTATCGCAGGCTAAGATGAAGGTATTGCGCCCTGAGATTGAGGAAATCAACAAGAAATATGAAGAGCCTATGAAACGCCAACAAGAAACTATGGCACTCTACAGCAAAGCAGGCGTGAACCCACTCAGCGGTTGTATTCCTGCTCTGTTACAGTTGCCTGTGTTCTTGGCACTCTTTAATTTCTTCCCTACCGAATTTGGATTGAGACAAAAGAGTTTTTTATGGGCTCACGACCTATCGTCATACGATGCTATTTTTGAACTTCCTTTCTCTATACCGTTCTACGGAAGTCACGTGAGTTTGTTTCCATTGTTGGCTTCTGTGGCTATTTTCATCTACTCAATGATGACAATGGCACAGACTGCACAACCTCAGCAACCCGGAATGCCTAATATGAAGTTCCTCATCTACTTATCACCAGTGATGATGTTGTTCTTCTTTAACAACTACGCCAGTGGACTGAGTTTGTACTACTTTATATCTAACCTATTGACCATAGGCATTATGTTGGCTATCAAGTATTGGATTATAGACGAGCAGAAGATTCACGCACAGATACAAGAAAACAAGAAAAAACCTAAGAAGGAAAGTAAATTCCAAGCCAAAATGCGTGAGATGATGGAGCAAGCCGAAGCCCAACGCAAGGCACAACAGAAGAGATAACCCAAGGATTAAAAAATAATTATAAGGTACTCCGAGCCCTTAACATAAGGGAGATGGGGTACCTTTTTAGTTATAGATTAGGAAATTAGAGAATTAGAAAATTAGGAAATGAGGAAATGGGGGAATGAGGAAATGGGGGAATGTGGAAATGAGGAAATGGGAAAATGAGAAAATGGGAAAATAAGAAAATTAGGAAATGTGGAAATTAGAAAATGTGGAAAAGGGAGGGTGGGTTTGCTTGGGGAGCTAGGAGAGGCTTGGGGAGATGCTAAGAATCTTTGGGAGGTGAGATAGCTAAAAAAGGATTAATATATTAGGGAAACGTTACTATTAGAATGCAAAGTGAAAAAAAACGTAAAAAGACTTGCATTATTCAAAAATAGTTCTGACCTTTGCGGTCATATAACCAAAACCTGTTGGACAATGCTAAAGTATTTTATCTTCTTTTTAGGTACCCTTAGTATCTATGCTCAAAAAGAGTACTGTTTTCAGTACGACAGCGCGGGTAACCAGCGCAGTGCGCTTTTGTGCCTCAACGGCAAAGACGACGCTACCGATGAGGAGCTCTTTGACGAACTGCCTGAGGTTTTGAAATCTTCAGAGGCTGATAATTCTTCTAAAATTACTCTGCAAGGAGCCCCTAACCCTGTAACTGATAACTTGGCGGTGTATTGGCATCACAGTGAAAATGGAGTGCTGACGCAACTTGTTGTGTTTTCAGTAGACGGCAAGATGATGTATAGGACAGATCAAATTCCTGCGAATGAGCCTTTTCACATTAATGTATCGACTTGGTCGGTGGGGTATTACTTTTTGGTAGCTACGTTTTCTGACGGCAGTAGGAAGGTGTTTAAGGTAGTGAAACAATGATTAATGTTAAGTTATAAACGATTAAGCATATGAAGAGGTTGTTATTATTACTATCTGTTTGTTATACTCTTGGCAGTGTAGCTCAAGAGAGTTATCCTTTGCAGGCTATTGAACGCACTTCATTTTACGCAGAGCCTGTTGACCCTCCTACTGAAACGGCACTTCCTTCGGGGAATATAGCAGCACGAGATGGCGGGGGTAATACTGTGGGCTTGACTACGGGTGAACTGAGTGTATCAGGCACAGGAGCTGCAGTGTATACCGTGCCTATTGCGATGCCTCAAGGGATTAAGGGCGTTGCTCCTACCTTGGCACTGACCTACAACAGCCAGAGTGGTAACGGCATTGCAGGTTACGGTTGGCACTTAGCGGGGCTTTCGGTGATAAGCAGAGTAGGAAGCACGATGTATCACAATGGTAAAATTACCGAAGTAAACCTTACGGAAACAGACCAGTTTGCGTTGGACGGACAGCGGTTGATGCTGAAAGAAGGTAAACACGGCGAGAGTGGAGCGGTGTACGAGACTGAAACTTTCTCACAAGTACGTATTAAGGCAGTGGGCAAGAGCAAGAACGCAGCTTTTGGTCCTGATTACTTTGAGGTACTTTACCCTGATGGCTCTAAGGCGTATTATGGAAGAAATCACAAGGGAAATAGATCGCAAAGTGTATTGGAATATGCACTTTCTCATTGGGAGAATGCACAAGGAGTAAGCATTGAGTATTATTACACCATAGAAAATAACCATATGGTTATAAGTCGCATTGAATATGGAGGAAAGGACAATGCGCTTCATACGGTTAGTTTTAAATATATAGCTCGCAATCGTACAGAAAGTGCGTATGTAGGAGGTGTAGCGTGTATAAACGATAAGATATTATCAGCTATTACTGTAACTGACAATAATGCCTCTTATAGAGATTATGAACTGAAATACAACGTTAATAGTTTAGGCTATAACCGATTGAATTCTGTGCAAGAGAAAATAGGAGGAGAAAGTCACACACCAATAGAATTTAAATATTGGGATTCTGCAAAAGGATTTAAAAATAGAAATTTTAAATCTAAAGTATCCTTAGAAGGTGTTGATAATCGAAATTCGGCTGTGGTACCCTTAGATCTTGATGGAGATAATCATACAGATTTTGTAATGTACCCAACTATAGGAGAGGATGCTTATAAAAAAGTATATCTTTTTGATGTTTTTAGAGAAAGTCCTTATCAACTTGTAGGAGGACTTTCTTTAGGATATACTTTCAAAGATGTTTTTGCTTCTAAATTTGTTTCAAGTACAGGGAAGTTATTTAATGGACAGGGATTCGTAACTACTCACCAAGAAGGAGACAAAGTTATTTTCAATACTTATGCAAAAACTTATGTTTCTACTTTGTATCGCTATGACACAAAAGAGTGGAAACTCCCTACTTATAGAGAACAAGGAAGAGAATTCTGTGATCTTTTAATACAAAAATGGATAGAAAATCGAGGAAATATTGACGATGTTTACCCTGAAGAAAAAAGTGTTTCATATAATGATTTAAAATTTTTATCAGGAGACTTTAATGGAGATGGACTTACTGATATTATTGCTATAGAATATCCTATAAGGATAGAAGTTTGTAAATTAGACCCTTCTTCTTTTGATAGAGATAGAATGTCTATACCGATTTGTGGGAAATGTAATTATTCCACCGATTATCGAAGAGATGTATATTGGATTGATTTGGATGGACGAAAAAGGACAGACTATTCAAAACAAATAGGTTATATGCAACAAAATATTTCTTCAGATGATTTGTTTTGGACAATGGATACAAATGGAGATGGTAAAACCGATATTATTCATATTACCAATGGTTCTCTTTTTGTATATGAGATGGATAACAATCAGAATTTAAATTTATTATACAAGTACAATAGCAACTATATCAAATTAGGTATTTTTCACCCTATAGCAGGAGACTTCAATGGAGACGGAAGAATAGATTTTTTATTACCAACAGCTGATAAAAGTAATACCTTTGCTGTACTAACTAATACAGGAAAAGGATTTGATTACAAATTAAGAAGTTTTAATTTTACATTTTATGCCAGCACAGTTAAAGAGGAAGAGCAGGTAGAAGATGGAGTAGATCATTATACAGGAGATCTTATTTTTCAATATATTTATTACTACAGGAATTATTCTTTAATCCCTATAGATATTAATAATGATGGCAAAACAGATATCATACAGTACGAATCTACAAAAACTAATTTTCCACAAGCTAAATCTGACCATATCCGTAATATTTTAGTATTCAACAATCAAACAGAAGGTGGAGAATATTTCTTTACAGCAGGATCCTATAAAGAGCTTATAAATGGACTTCCTCCTCACATTATTTTCTCAGCTCCAGATGAGCGCAATAGAGTAATGGATATTTCTTTCTTTTCAGGAGACTTGATAGAAACTGCTCATTTACAAGAAAACAATAGAGAGGATGTTTTGCTTAGAGAAGTTCATAGAGAAGATTTACAAGAGAAAATTTCTTACAAACCTATGGTTTCTGATATTGATATCGAAAATGATCCTATCTATAGAACAGAAATTTATAGTGAAACATATCCATACGTAGCTATTGTGAATATGCAATCAGTGCGATTAGTTTCTAAGTTAGAACGTGAAGGAATCACGATTCCTAAAACTATGCGCTATTTTGGTTATTATAAAGCTATTACAAATACGGAAGGCTTAGGGTTCTTAGGGTTTACAAAAATAGGAAGTACAAACTGGAATGAACCTTATAAATATAATAATCAGACCTATACACAAAAAGTAATGAATCCTCACCTGAGAGGAGCCTTAATGGAGGATTTTTCATTAAATTATATTGTTTCTACATCATCGTATACACCTACAGATTATTTCCAAAAAACCTCCTACCAATATACTGATGCCCTCAGTCCTAACAAGGTCTTCAAGCTACAACTTACCCAGCAGACTACCGAAGATAGACTTTCGGGACTGACGACTACCAATAATTTTAGTTATGATGCGGACGGTAACCTCACGGAACAACGCACCCAAACGGACGGCTATAGCCAAAGTACGCGCGTGAGCTATTTACCAAAGAGCGAGAGTCCGTATTTTTCAGGCTTACCTCAACAGAAAGAGACGACCACCACCTTGGCAGGCGATAGTTTTAGCACCGCTGAAACTTTTGCTTATGAGAAAGGCTTGCTCACTACCCATAAAACCAAAGGTAATGGTACGGGTTGGCGCACTACTTCTTATGGTTATGACGAGTACGGCAACGTAACTGAACAAACCGCCACTGCTGAAGACGGACAACAACGCACCGAACGCTATACCTATGACCCAAGCCACCGTTTTGTAACGACTCATACCGACCACGAAGGACAGGTAACCAAGTTTAGCTATAACAATAGAGGCCTGCTGGAAAGCGAAACGACTCCACTGGGACAAAGTACTCTTTATGCCTATGACCTTTGGGGCAGACCTATTCAAACCACGAATTTCTTAGGCAAGAAAACCACGATGCGCTATAGCTTTGACGGAGGTATTTTTAAGAACATTACCGAAAACGAAGAAGGTGTTTACAGTGCAGAGAGTTATAACACTTTGGGTTGGTTGTTAGAAAAAGAGAGTAACGATGCTTTTAACAACCACTATGCGGTTAGCTACGAGTACGACGGTATAGGGCAACAAGTAGCTGTAAGCACACCTCACCCCACAGGAGGTGCTTCTCAAAAGGCGAAGAGGACAGAATACGATGTGTATGGGCGACCTACCACTATCACTAATCCCGAAGGTAAAATAACCCGCTTTATCTACGACAAACTCAAAACTACCGCTGATGACGGACAGCAACAGGTGATAAGCACTCGCGATGCCCAAGGTAACATTGTAGAACACCAAGATAATGGGGGTACCGTGCGCTATACCTACTTTGCCAATGGTAGCTTAAAAACAGCCGACTATGGAGGTGCCATACAAAAAATCACCCAAGATGGCTGGGGACGCAAAACGAGCCTTACCGACCCCTCAGCAGGGCGCTACACCTATCAATACGACACGTGGGGCAACCTTACCGAAGAAACGACCCCTAAGGGTAAAACGACCTTTAGTTATGCACAAGGTACCGACCGCCTGAGTGAAAAACATATCACGGGTGACTATACCGATATGCGCATACGCTACACCTATAACGCCGACAAACTGCTCACCCAAATAGACAACCAAAATAAAGACGGCAATAACGACAGTTACCGCTATGAGTATAACGGACTCAAACAATTGGTTCAAACTACCGAGACCAACCCTCAAGCGGTATTTACTAAAAACTATACTTATGATGCCTTTGGACGTGTGCAACAAGAAACCACCACCGCCCAAACGGCAGGCAAACGTGTGAGCAGTGCCGTGCAATACCGCTACGAGAATGGGGAACTCATAGAAATGAAAACAGCCAGCGGAGCGACCCTTTGGAAACTGAGCGCAAGCAACGAATACGGACAACCGTTGAGCCTTCACAAAGGGAAGACTCAAGAGCATTTGCAGTACAACAGTCATTTCCCTAAAGCACAAACTGTACAACGGGAAGATACTCCGCTGAACGTATTGCAATACGATTTTAATACGCAAAGAGGACTGCTGAATCATCGCACTTATAGTTTTTATAACCAAAAAGAAGAATTTGCGTATGATACCACAGACCGCCTCACCCGCTGGGGCAATGCCACCCACCAATACGACGAACGGGGTCGCATTACCGAAAACAGTGCCATAGGTACCTATGAATACACACGCAATAGCTACCAACAACAAAAGCTCACTACCAATGAAGCAGGCGAGACATATTTAGAAAAATACCCTTTGCCCGTTATAAGATACAACGCTTTCAAAGCTCCTGAGCAGATATATGTAAAGGATAAAGAGCGAATAAGCTATGAATATAACGCCTTTGGCGAGCGTTCACATTGCTATTATGGTAATGCTGAAGTGGAAAAAGCTAAACGCCCACTGCTAAAACACTACAGCCACGACGGTAGTGTAGAAATTGTATGTAACAAAACGGATAACAGCACCAAGTTTGTGTTTTACTTAGGAGGTAATGCTTATAGTGCCCCTGCGATACTCATTTCGGACGGTGAGACACAAAAGCTCTATTACTTACATAGAGATTACTTAGGCTCTATAGTAATGCTCACCGATGAGGACGGCAATATCGCTGAAAGAAGACACTTTGACCCTTGGGGACAACCCATAAAAGTGGAAGACGGCGCAGGCAATACCTTAGACAAACTCACCCTATTAGACCGAGGCTTTACAGGACACGAACACCTGCAAACGGTAGGGCTTATACATATGAACGGACGGTTGTACGACCCTGCGCTACACCGCTTCTTACAACCCGACAACTTTGTACAAGACCCTTTTAACACCCAAAACTTTAATAGGTATGGCTATTGTTTGAACAACCCGCTGGTGTATGTAGATGAGAATGGGGAGTTTTGGCATTTAATAATAGGAGCTATTGTAGGAGGAGTGATAAATTGGATCTCAAATGGTGCACGTCTTGATGCTAAAGGACTTGGCTATTTTGCAGTAGGAGCTGTGGCAGGGGCTGTGGGGGCTGGTATAGGTTCTGGAGTGAGTGCTTCATTGGCTGGAGGTACGTTTGCAGGAGGGTTTATGAGTACCTCAGTGGCGGTTTCTTCGAGTTTTATAAATGGTGCTGCTATAGGGGCAGCTTCTGGCTTAGGTGCTGGATTTGTAGGAGGTTTTGGTAATGGATTGGTAGGAGGCAAAAATATCGGGCAAGCCTTTGGTAGTGGTATAACTAATGGATTGATAGGAATGGGAATGGGAGGCGTTATAGGAGGTCTCTCAGGAGGTATAGATGCCGTTATTGACGGAAGACGTTTTTGGGATGGTGCTACTGTACAAAAAAACATATTAGCTCAACAAAATATTCCTAAAGTTGGACAAGTAGGTGATAATAATTGTTTACCAGCCAGTGCAGAAGCCGTGGACAAGTCTTTCGGAGGAAATATGACTCAAGAACAAATAAGAGATTTAGTTAATTTTGGAAGTAACCCTAATACAGTTCCTTTAGAGGATGTGGGACTTTGGGATGCTTATACAAATGCTTCTGGACATTCTTATTTATATGAATATAATAAAGCAAATTCTTTATCAAGAGTTCTATCTATAATGCAAGGAGGCGGTAGAGTTGCTATTAATATGAATATAGGAGAAAATGTAGGGCATAGTGTGATTATGCAAAGTATTGTTCAAAAAACAATTACTAAACTTAACGGGAGTGTTATACAAAAAACATTCTATTATGTTATGAACCCAGCTAATGGTGGTAGTATTCATAAAATAGATGCTACTCAAATTACAAATTCCTATAATATTTTTTATATATCAAGATAATGATAATGAGGACGCTATTTATTATTATAGTATTGAATTCTTCTTGGTGCTTTTTGTACTCTCAAGATACTATCAATATGATTGATAGGTTACATATCAAAAATGAGTTTAAAGAGTTAGAGGATAGAATAGAGTATCTTGTGAGAAAAGCTAAGATAGTAAATGAAACAGAAGAAATTAAACAGTTTCACATATTTCTTTCTAATAATACTTTATTTGGCATACCTAATTACAAAGCAGATAAAGAGGATTATTTAAATGGTTCTTTTTTGCAATTTTTGAAACCAAATTATTATGATATTAAACCTCAAGGACTTTTTAAGAAAAATAAAAAATATTTACAAACCTATGCTTATATTACTGATAGTAAAGGTGAATTGATTGCAACAGGAGATGCAAGATTTGTTTCAAACTCAAGAGCATATAAATCATTTCTTCCAAAAAATGAGTTAGCTAAATTTCTTTTTGATAAGAAGTTTGATTTTATGTTTTCTATGGGAATATTAAGTCATTATATTTGTATTAAGGACAATAATTTATATGTAGTTGCTACTACAGAGGAAGGAGTTAAAATGTACATATGGGAAGAATTTGTAAATTGTTGTTTTGATAAGATAGTACCTTATTGGTTTATAGAAAAAAAGTAAAATTAAGTACAACGCCTTTGGCGAACGTTCGCACTGCTATTACGGCAATGCTGAAGTAGAGAACGCCAAACGCCCAATGCTTAAACACTACAGCCACGACGGTAGTACAGAAATCGTATGTAACAAAACCGATAACAGCACCAAGTTTGTGTTTTACTTAGGCGATAACGCCTATAGTGCTCCCGCTATACTTATTTCGGACGGTGAGACACAAAAGCTCTATTACTTACATAGAGATTATTTAGGCTCTATAGTAATGCTCACCGATGAGAATGGTAATATAGCCGAGCGCAGACACTTTGACCCTTGGGGACAACCCTTAAAAGTAGAAGATGGAGCGGGAAAAGTGTTACAAGGTTTAACTTTATTAGATAGAGGCTTTACGGGACACGAGCACCTGCAAACCGTAGGCTTGATACATATGAATGCTCGTTTGTACGACCCAGCACTACACCGTTTCTTACAACCCGACAACTATGTACAAGACCCGTTTAATACTCAAAATTTTAATAGATATGGCTATTGTTTGAATAACCCACTGGTGTATGTGGATGAGAATGGGGAGTTTATTATAACGGCTCTTATAGTAGGGGCTATAATAGGTGCTTATGTAGGAGGTTCTCAAGCCAATGGTACCTATAATCCTTTTAAATGGGACTTTAACAATGTTGATACTTGGGGAGGAATAGTAGGAGGAGGTATAATAGGATGCCTTTCTGGAGGTGTAGCAGCTTATGCAGGAGGGTTAGTTGCAGCAGGATTAGCCACCTATGGAATTACGGGAGGAGTTATAGGAGGAGCAGTAGTAGGAGCCACAAGCGGATTAGTAGGAGGCTTTATGAGTGGAGGCTTTATGTCTCAACTACCTGGAGGAAATGGCAAGTTTTGGGAAAGTGCAGGTTGGGGGGCTTTATCCGGTTTTATAGGTGGAGCCGTATTAGGAGGAGCTACAGGAGCTCTTACCACCCCTAAAGGACATAATATTTGGACAGGGCGAGAAATACAACAACCTGTTCAAACCTTAGAAGGAGCTCCTATTAAAATTAACCTTGAAGCTAATGATTTAGATGGTTTAAGTTTACAAGATGCCAAACTTCAAATAAAGCAAGCTATTTCTGATAATGGAGGACCAATAAAATATAGAGCCGAATACATAAAAAAAGTTACAGGGCTTGATGTGAATCATAATTGGAATAGAGAAACTATTGAAATAGTTGCAGATCACGGAAAAATATTTAATTCTGTAGGAGGAGATGGTAGTAAACAAATATTAATACAAATGTTAGGAAAAAAATATGGTGTAGATGGTGTTTATGAAATAATAATTAGAGATGGTGTTGTTACTCATCAACGTTTTATACCTGGAGGTGTTATTAATGGAATGTATAATCAAAGTGGAAAGGGAGTTAGTGCTCCCCCAACTTGGTGGAAATAAAAATAATTAATAAAGAATTTATTATGATTTTATTTGACAAAGGTTTTATGCTAAACGACTGGAGAACTGTATATGTAGGATTAAAAAAACATTGGCTTACTCCCAAAGAAGTATTATCTTATTGTGAATATGGCTATATACTATGTAGTGAGGAAATGTTTAGTGGAATGTATATGTCGTCTGAACTCTCAGATGAAAATCTTTTAAACTTAACAAGAAAGATATATCCTGACCCGATTTGGGAAAAAATTGATGATGATCTTTATGAAAGACAAATAGAAGTAAGTAAGAATTACTATTTATTTTGGGCTGTGGAAAAATTATTAGAAATAGTAGCTTTAGGTAAAGATAAAACATCTAAATTATATGAAGTAGATATGATACATTCAGAGTTTGACTGGCCTATCGAATGGCATAATTTCATATATTATATGCCACCTAAAAAGGGAGAAAAGATGGGAATAGATGTTTTGTATGATGACTTAATAGAATATATAGATAGTTCTACAAAGCAATTAATAGAAAGTAAGACTATAGAGCTGAAAAAGGTATAATAGCTGAAAGACGACACTTTGACCCTTGGGAACAACCCATAAAAGTGGAAGACGGCGCAGGTAACACCTTAGACAAACTCACTCTGTTAGACCGAGGCTTTACAGCACACGAGCACCTGCAAACCGTAGGCTTGGTACATATAAACGGACGGTTGTACGCCCCATCCTTACACCGTTTCTTACAACCCGATAACTACGTACAAGACCCGTTTAATACTCAGAATTTTAATAGATATGGGTACTGCTTGAATAACCCGCTGGTGTATGTGGATGAGAATGGGGAGTTTATTATAACAGCTCTTATAGTAGGGGCTATAATAGGTGCTTATATAGGAGGTTCTCAAGCCAATGGTACCTATAACCCTTTTAAATGGGACTTTAACAATGTTGATACTTGGATAGGAATGGTAGGAGGAGCTGTAGTAGGAGGCGTCTCGGGGGGCGTAGCGGCTTATGCAGGAGGGTTAGCTGCGGCAGGATTAGCAGCCTATGGAATTACGGGAGGAGTTATAGGAGGTGCTGTAGTAGGAGCCACAAGTGGACTTGTGGGAGGTTTTATAAGCGGAGGCTTTATGTCTCAACTACCCGGAGGAAATGGTAAGTTTTGGAGTAGTGCAGGTTGGGGAGCTTTATCTGGTTTTGTAGGAGGAGCTGTAATAGGAGGAGCTACAGGAGCTCTTACCACCCCTAAAGGACATAATATTTGGACAGGACGAGAAATACAACAACCTATTCAAACCTTAGAAGGAGCTCCTATAAATATTCATTTAGATGCTGAGAATAATATAACAGGAAATTTAGAATTAAATGCTCCAACAACAAATTCGGTTGCTTTAGATGTTCAACAGCCTAAACTAATTCCTATTGAAACACCTGATGGAGGAATAAAATTAATTTCACAATTTTCAGAGAGTTCTATAGATAAAGGGGTGAGACTGACAATGTCACAAAAAGAGCTTCATATTTTTGCAAATAAACTTCACCCCAAACCTTGGTTGAATGATTTATCTACTAAAATGGGAGGTAATCAAAATGTTATAGAATCTATCCTTAGGAATGTTAGCGG
This sequence comes from Capnocytophaga sp. oral taxon 412 str. F0487, assembly GCF_000271925.1. Classification (NCBI taxonomy): domain Bacteria; kingdom Pseudomonadati; phylum Bacteroidota; class Flavobacteriia; order Flavobacteriales; family Flavobacteriaceae; genus Capnocytophaga; species Capnocytophaga sp. oral taxon 412. The sequence goes on from NZ_AJZR01000006.1 coordinate 140,836, forward strand.
AAAAATACAACCTAATACTTCGGGAGTTTTTCAAGTTTCTACAACTATAGATGGAATTCAAATTTATGTTCGTGGATACATTAATCAAGGAGTTCCTATTATTAATACAGTGTATATACCTAAATAATAAATAATTATGCTTGAATTAAATAAAATAGAAGAATCCTTAGATATACCTAAGGCTATTGAATATATTGCTGATAATCAAAATAAAAATATTATTAACTATTTACGAGTTCTATTTGTTATTACCTATTTTTTGAAAGAAGAACCTTATAATGAAAAAGAATATCTTTTATATACTGATTATTTAAAGAAGATATTTTTAGAATCTTCGAAAAAATATTCAGATAATGCAGAATTCTTATTTTATACAGGGTTCATTATCTCTATGGGAGAATGGTATTTCAATTTGACTTTTGAACAGTCCGTAGAAATGATGACAAAAGCATCAGAAATAGAACCTAAAAATGAGTTATACCAATGGGTTTACTTTTTCTATCTTGATAAAAAAAACAAGAAAAAGGAATATGCTAAACATCTCTTAGGGAAAAAAACAATACAAAAGGAGTTATATTCAAAAGGGTTACTAGGAAGATATATATATGGTATTATTGAATATACTTCATAGAAAAGATTATAGTTTTATCCTGAACAGATTATTTTATTTTGTAAGGAAAAAGATTTGTTACTCATTGATAAAGAGCTGAAAGTAGTACCTTTAGATTTTGAAATCATAAATAAGTGTTTTGAAAACAGGAAAAGGATATGGCAACGATAGAACAAATAAAAGACTATAAATATGTAATATAGTAGAAGTAACATTAGAAGGAATACTTTTAGAATTACATTTAAACATCAAACACTTGGACAATGAAAAATCTATTAGTATCTTGGCTTCTGATGTGGGAGAAACATTGCTTTTTTCAATAGGGAATTATTGGAAAGATAAGAACAATATTAAATATGAAGCATATACTATACAAAGAATAGGTAGTAATTCCTCTTTATCAAAATTAATAGGAGATAAAATTACAAATATTGAGCTTGGCATAGGAGAAACTCTTTATACAGAAGAGCAAGTAATCTATTACATTATGTTGCAAACAAATGATAGTAAATGTTTATTCTTTAATAATGGTGATGAATGTGCCTATTCATTAGATAAAATAAATGAAATTTTAGCCAATGATATCTATGGTTACAAATGGGAAGAGATTCCTTCTTATTTAATTTAAAGAGAATTTGCTATGGTTTTATTTGAACTGAAAAGAATGTGGTAGCTGAGAGATGTACGCTTTCACCACAAGGAGATATTATTCACGTAAAATCAAAATTATGATGACAGACAGGAAGCAGTTACTTTTAGACTTAATTCTTTTAAAAGGCAAGACTCAAGATATAAAAAAAGAACTTTCTAAATATTCTTGGGATAGTGTGTCTCCTATTGTCAAAATAGATACACAGTCTATGATTTTTGTTTTAACAAAATACATCAAAGGGGATATATCAACTGATGAATTAGAAGAGTGGGCTAATCTGGTAGAATGTAGAGATGATATAGAAATTCCTTCGCTGATACAAGAATTTATTTTTGAGTTAGCTAATCCTGAAATAAATGGAGATATAACTAAGAAAAAAGTAAATGATTATGTAAAAGTTTTAGAATGTGAGAATATTTAAAAAATTATGAACATAGCAACTATTTTTGAAAGATACGAAAAGTACGATTATATCTTTTACGTATATAATACACATCAAGTGAGGATACCAAATAATGAAAGAAAAACTTAAATATCATTAAAAACAGTACTAAATTAAATTGAGATATGAATATGTTTTTAGAAAATGAATTTACTAAAATAGAAAAAGAGTTTGGATTTCATAAAGAGATTGATTGGCTATCTAAAATTGTATATATAGACAAAAAACTAGAACAATATAAGAAAAATGTAAAGATAAATATTAGAGCCATTTATATATTGCACAATATTTTGGTAGAAGAAGAATATCCGTTTGAAGAACAAAATAAGATGTCTTATTTTTTGCAAAAATGGTTTTTAGAATCCAATAATAGGTTTCAGAATGATGCTGAATATTTATTTTTTATAGGAAAAATATTATATATCTCAGAATGGTTTTTTGGATTAAAAGATAATACATTAGCTTTTGAATTTCAAGAAAGAGCTTTTGAGATAGAACCTAAAAATATCTTATATGAATGGGGATATGCTCTTGCAAAAAATGAAAAAGAGAGAGTTTATATACTTTCCAAAGCAATATTATTTAAAAATAAGAATATTTTAGATTGGCTAAAACAATATGGATTTGCAGGGAATTATATGATAGAATCTTTGATGTATTGTTACGAGAATTATAATTCTTATTAAAATATTGATATATCAGATGAAAATATTTGACAAAGGTTTTATGCTAAACGACTGGAGAGCTGTATATGTAGGATTAAAAAAACATTGGCTTACTCCTAACGAAGTACTATCTTATTGTGAATATGGGTATATACTATGTAGTAAGGAAATGTTTACTGAGATGTATATGTTATCTGAGCTCTCAGATGAAAATCTTTTAAACTTAACAAGAAAGGTATACCCTGACTTGATTTGGGAAAAAATTGATGATGATCTTTATGAAAGACGTCAAATAGGAGGTGAAAATTACTATCTTTTCTGGGCAGTGGAAAAATTATCTGAAGTAGTAGCTTTAGATAAAGATAAAAGATATAAGTTAGACGAAGTAGGATTTTTATATGGAAATTTCAATTATCCTGACGATTGGTATTATCTTATATATTATAATCCTCCTAAAAAAAGTAGAAAAATTGGGGTAGAACCTATATATGAAGATATATTGAAATATATAGATGACTCTACAAAGCAATTAATAGAGAGTAAAACTATAGAGCTGAAAAAGGTATAATAGCTGAAAGACTCTTTGACCCTTGGGGACAACCCATAAAAATAGCAGACGGCGCAGGTAACACCTTAAACAAACTCACCCTATTAGATAGAGGTTTTACAGGACACGAACACCTACAAACGGTAGGACTTATCCATATGAACGGACGGTTGTACGACCCTGTTTTACATCGTTTCTTACAACCTGATAACTTTGTACAAGACCCTTTTAACACCCAAAACTTTAATAGGTATGGCTATTACTTGAACAACCCACTACTCTATACTGACCCTACGGGAGAATGGTTTGTAATAGATGATGTTATTGTGATGTTAGTAGGAGGGGCTGTAAATCTAACTATAGGAAGCTTATAAGATAAACGAACAAGGAGTGGCTCTACAGTGGCTCTACAACGAAGAAAAGACGAAGGAACAACGAAGAAAAGACGAACTATGAACGAACAAATGACAAATTTAAATTAAGGATATAATGGAGGTAAGAAAGAGAGTATTGGGAGTTTTCAGCTTTGCCAAAGTCTGAAACTTTGGCAAAGTGTGTACTGTGAAAAGGGAGTGTAGCGATGCAAAAACAAAGGTAAGACAGTATGAGCCACACAGGTAGGTGCGAGCCACACGGGCAGTCGTACACGACAGACAATACGAATTGGCAAATAGGTAGATTAGTGAGAAGAAGTGGAGAAAAATGAAAGGGTTCTGGAAGGAGAAGTGCTTGTATTTTAGACTTTGGTAGAGGTCGTAGGACGACAGAAAGTATTAGACTTTGAAAAACCATAAGATTTATTCTATCAAAAGGTAATTTAACAATTTGCACTTGATGAAAGGATTGGTGATCTAATAGAAAACCTGTTTTTTCTTGTTTTTTAGCAATATAGTTTGTACTTTTGTCGCGTTTATATAACATTAGGAAAGTACTTTTAATGATTAAAAAACGATGAGAAAAGTTATTCTTATAGCAGTAGCAGTGCTAGTAGCACTGACTGTTAGCAATTGTGGGAAAGGGGGCGATGATGCTCCTAAGGAGCTAAAAACTAAGATTTACGAGAATTTTGAAATTACTGAAGATGGCTCGACATTAGTGAAATGGCTTACTGATGAAGAAACTATCATTGATATGGCAGCAGACGAGATGCTGAGCAAAGTAACTGCTATCTCAGATTATGCTTTTGCAGAACACCGAGAAATAACCTCAGTGACTTTGCCCAAAGGCTTAAAGAAAATGGGGAAATGTGCTTTTAAGAGCTGTTCAAAATTAACTTCGATTGTTATTCCTGAGGGGATAACAAGCATAGAAGAGGGTTCTTTTGCGTTTTGTGAAGGCTTAACTTCGGTTACTATCCCGGGCAGTGTTACAAGCGTAGGATATGCGGCTTTTTCCCAATGTACGAATTTAGCCAAAATTACTATTCCTGACAAAGGTTTAATAACCATAGGAGAGCGCGCTTTTTCGTGCCCTGCCTTAAAATCGTTTACTATCCCTACTACTGTAACAAGTATAGAGAAATGGGCTTTTTTTGATTGTCAAAAGCTTACTTCGTTAGTTATTCCTACTTCTGTAAGAAGCATAGGAGAGGGTGCTTTTGCAAACTGTAAGGCTATAACCTCTATAGTAATTCCTAAGGGAATAACAAAAATTGAAGATTCTACTTTTATGAATTGTGAAGCTTTGACTTCGGTTACTATCCCTAATACCGTAACAAGCATAGGTAGTGGTGCCTTCAGTTCTTGTAAGTCCTTACCTTCTATTGCCATTCCTAATACTGTAACAAATATAGGAAAAAGTGCTTTTAGTTCGTGTTCTGCATTGAAATCGTTCACCTTCCCTGATAATAATAGTATTACTAGCATTGAGAATGATACTTTTTTAGGAGCAGGTTTAACTTCTATTACTATTCCTAATACTGTAAAAAGTATAGGAGATGGTGCTTTAGCTGGATGCTCAGCATTAAAGTCGGTTACTTTAAAAGGAGGTACACCTCCCTCCATAAACATTAAAGATTGGTATGGTACTTTTATCGATACTGAGCTTAATGCTATTTATGTGCCTGCTAATAGCGTAGAGACTTATAAAAAGGCTGATGGTTGGAACAAATTTGCCGATAAAATACAAGCTATTAAATAAGTTATTTGATAGATAACCTATTTTTTCTTGCTTTTTAGCAATACAATTTGTATCTTTGGCACATTATATAAAAAAGTATACAATGACACAGATATTAAACCACACTGATATTGAACACAAGATAAGACGGATTGCTTATCAGATTTACGAAACACACCTCAATGAAGAGGAGATTGTGCTGGCAGGCATCAATGGCAATGGCTATGTGTTTGCTGAGAAACTTGCAATAGCACTTGCAAGTATAGCCCCTCTGAAAGTAGTTTTATGCCAAATTATAATGGATAAGAAGAACCCATTGGCAGGCACTGCTACTTCTATTCCTGCGGAACAATACACCAATAAAGCAGTGATAGTGGTAGACGATGTGCTCAATTCAGGACGTACGCTCATCTATGGGGTAAAACACTTCTTGGAAGTCCCCTTAAAGCGACTTACTACCGCTGTATTAGTTAATCGCAATCACAAGGACTATCCTGTAAAAGCCGATTTTAAAGGCATATCGTTATCTACTTCACTGCAAGAACACGTTTCGGTAACATTCGACACAAGTAACTATAGTGTTGATTTATCAAATTAATAAGCTAATCTGTTCATTTGCTAATTAACTAATTTGTTATGTATACCACTCTTATCATTCTTTTTATATCGGCTTTGTTTTTTATGAGCGGGAAGGTGCGCTCCGATTTGGTAGCTATGTGTGCCTTAGTGCTCTTGGTGCTCTTTGGCATATTAACCCCTGAGCAAGCTTTATCGGGCTTTTCGGACAAGGTAGTAGTGATGATGATAGGGCTCTTTGTGGTAGGAGGCGCTATCTTCCAAACGGGATTAGCAAAGATGATGAGCAGTAAAATCTTACGCTTGGCAGGCGATAGCGAGGTAAAACTCCTTATCTTGGTAATGCTCGTTACGGCTTTTATTGGGGCTTTTGTAAGCAATACAGGTACGGTAGCCTTGATGATGCCCATAGTGGTGAGTATGGCAATGAGTGGTAACATCAACAGTAGTCGCCTGCTGATGCCTATGGCTTTTGCCAGTAGTATGGGCGGTATGATGACGCTCATCGGTACGCCTCCTAACTTGGTAATCGATGGAGAGTTAGTGAAAAACGGTTACGATAAACTCACTTTCTTTTCCTTTACTCCAGTGGGATTGGTGTGTTTGGCAATAGGACTGTTAGTTTTAATTCCCACCAGTAAGTTTTTTCTCTCTAAAAAAGGTGATTCTAAGCAAGAAGGGAACCGAAATGGCAAATCACTTACCGATTTGGTACGTGAATATCAACTCTCTAACAACTTATACCGCGTATTAGTAGAAGAAAACACTTTATTTATAGGTAAAACGCTCAAAGAAATCAACCTTTCGCAACGTTATCACATTTCGGTATTAGAAATCAGGCGCAAACCTACTTCTAACAATCCTTTTTTCAAAACAGGCAACCAAGAGGTAGTAAATGCTGATACCGTAATTTATGAAGGAGATATTCTTTATTTGCGCGGTAGCTTTGAGTCGATTGAACAAATGAACGCCGAAAATCACTTAAACTTTCTCGACACACACCACCCCGAACAACGCTTGCCTAACGAGTTGCACTTCCACGATATAGGCATAGCCGAAGTACTGATAATGCCTGCTTCGAAATTGGTAAACACCCGCATCAGTGATAGCAAACTGCGCGAACACTTTGGGCTCAATATCTTAGGTATTCAGCGCAAGGATAACTATATTTTGCAAAACTTAAAAGACGAAAAGATGCACGCTGGTGACATACTATTAGTGCAAGGAACTTGGGAGCACATTGCTAAAATGGACGCTGAACGCAGTCAGTTGGTAGTATTAGGGCAACCTCTTGCCGAGGCTTCTAAGGTAACCCTCACCCACAAAGCTCCTATCGCTGCGCTAATAATGGTAGGGATGGTAGTCGCAATGATGTTCGATTTTATCCCTATAGCCCCCGTTACTGCTGTGCTTATTGCCTCTTTATTGATGGTTATTTCAGGAGCTTTGCGCAATATTGAAGCTGCTTATAAGACGATTAACTGGGAGAGTATTGTACTCATTGCAGGTATGCTTCCTATGGCATTAGCCTTGGAAAAAACAGGAGTATCAGCCTTAGTATCGAATGCATTAGTAGGGAGTTTAGGCGATAAGAGTCCATATATACTCTTGGCAGGCGTGTATTTTACCACTTCGCTTATGACGATGTTCATCAGCAATACCGCTACAGCTGTACTCTTGGCACCCATTGCTATTAAAACCGCCTTATCGTTAGGCTTACAACCCCACGCTTTTATGTTTGCAGTAGCCGTAGGTGCGAGTATGTGTTTTGCTTCTCCTTTCTCCACTCCGCCCAATGCATTAGTAATGTCGGCTGGGCGTTACACTTTTATGGATTACGTGAAAGTGGGCTTACCTCTGCAAATCATTATGGGGATTGTAATGGTATTCGTATTGCCATTATTATTCCCATTTCAATAAAAAGTTGTATCTTTGCCGAAATTTTTAAAAGTAAAGAATGAAAAAAAGAATTTCAGATTTTTTGTTAGACGTTTCTAAATACGTATTTGCGGGCTTATTAATCGCTCCACTATTCAACTCAACTTTCGCGTGCAACGATGCTTATTGGTGCGCTTTTACTGTAGCTATTTTAGCTCTTATAGTAGGACTTTTCCTCTCTAAACAGAAAAAAGGAGCGGTGAATAAAAACAACAATAACAACCGCAACAAAAACTATCGCAAGAACAATAATAGCAGAAATAATACAACTTCTAACAGAGCATAACTATTTCTTCCTCTCAAAACTATGAAAGTCTATTTCGATAATGCGGCTACTACCCCCGTCTATCCAGAGGTAATACAGAAGATGACGGAAGTACTGAGGGATACTTATGGCAACCCCTCTTCTACACACGCCTTTGGGCGTAAAGCCAAGTCGCTTATTGAATATAGTCGCAAGCAAATAGCTAAACAACTGAATGCTTCACCCTCTGAAATTATTTTCACTTCAGGGGGTACTGAAGCTAATAATCTTATCTTGCGCAGTTGTGTGCACGATTTAGGTGTACAAATTGTCATTTCTTCCCCAATAGAGCATCACGCTGTATTGCATACCTTAGAGGTATTAGCCAAAGAATATCCTATAAAAATAGTTTACGTAAACCTTACGAACAAAGGGGTCGTAGACCTCTCCCATTTAGAATACTTGCTCCAGCAATATACTGAAAAAAAGGTATTGGTGAGCCTAATGCACATAAACAACGAAATAGGGAACATTCTACCTTTAAAAGAAGTAACTGTACTCTGTAAACAATACAATGCTTATTTCCATTCAGATACCGTACAGTCTGTAGGGCATTACTCTATTGATTTGGAGGAAATCCCTGCCGACTTTATCACGGCTTCAGCTCATAAGTTTCACGGACCTAAAGGAATAGGATTTGCTTTTATTAGAAAAGGCATTGCGCTACACAGCAGTATCACAGGGGGCGAACAAGAAAAAGGTTTACGTGCAGGTACCGAAGCTGTTCATAATATAGTAGGAATGGAAGTCGCTTTTAGTCTATCATACACTAATTTAGATAGAAACACTGAAAAGCTCAAAGACCTAAAGCGTTATTTTATTAAACAACTCAAACATCATTTCCCAGAGGCGGTATTTAACGGAATGTCGGATACTTTAGACGAAAGCAGTTACACCATTGTGAACATAGGTTTTCCCTCATTGAAAAACCAAAATAGCACCCTGCTTTTTCAGTTAGACTTAAAAGGCATTGCTTGTTCCAAAGGGAGTGCTTGCCAGAGTGGAAGCGTGCAAACCTCTCACGTACTATCGGCTTTTTTACCTGAGGAAGCACTACAATATCCCTCACTCAGATGCTCTTTTTCCATCTTTAACACAGCAAAAGACGTCGATTTTCTTATCGAAAGCCTTAAAGAAATCTCCCATAATAAACACTGATAATAAACTACTTACATTACTATTACACATTAAGCAGAAAAATATTTACAGAAAAATAGTAGGTAATTCAAAATATTGTTGTAATTTAGTAGCGTTTTTAAACAATAGTTGCATTTAAATCTTAGATATGTCAGAGGAAAAAAACACATTAGCCATAGAGGATAACCGCGAGGACAACCGTTTAGAAGATGCGTCATTAGTAAACTATGAGGCAATGTCTCTTAGTGAATTAACCAAAGAACTAAAAGAACTACTCCAAACTGAGAAAACCCAAGCTATCAAAAAGCAAGTGGACGCTATTCGTTATGAGTTCGACAAAAAATACGACGCTCTTGTAGAAGAGAAAAAAGAAGAGTTCATAGCCGATGGAGGAGAATTGTATAATTTTTCTTACGAAATTCCTGTTTATAGAGAATTCTACACCGCTTTCAACGATTATCGCGAAAAGCGCAATCAATACTATAAAGAGATTGAGAAAACCCATAAAGAAAACCTTGCTAAACGCCGAGAAATCATCGAAGAACTCAAAAGCCTTCTCAATGCCGAAGAACATTTAGGTACTACCTTCAAGCAGTTTCAACAATTGCAAGAGCGTTGGCGCAAAGCAGGAGCCGTCTCTAATGCCGATTATGAGGATTTATGGAATACTTATCACCACCACGTAGAGAACTTCTATGACTTTATCCACCTCAGCAAAGACTTGCGTGACATCGACTTTAAGCGCAATTTAGAAGAAAAACTAAAAATTATTGAGCGTGCCGAAGCACTTGCCCAAGACGACGTAGATGCTCTCATTGCCTCTCGTGAGCTACAAGTGTTACACCGTGTTTGGAAAGAGGAAATAGGTCCTGTAGATAAAGAACACCGCGAAAGCATATGGCAACGTTTCAGTGAACTTACTAAGAAAATACACGACAAACGCCAATATTACCTCAAAAACTTAGATAAGATATACGAAGAAAATGCAGTGAAGAAGCAAGGCATCATTGAGCGGATTAAGAAACTTGGTGAGAAAGAGCCTAATACTCACGGTGCTTGGAAACAGCTTTCTAAGCAAGTAGAAGATTTACGTCAGTCGTTCCTAAATGTAGGAAAAGTACCTTTACAACAAGCTGATGAGGTATGGAAATCTTTCAATATAGCTTTACGTGCTTTTAACAAGAAGAAGAACCAATTTTACAAAACACTCAAAAAAGAGCAACAAGAGAACCTCACTAAGAAATTAGCCTTATTAGAAATAGCAAAAGCTAACCAAAATAGCACCGATTGGGAAACCACTACTGAACTGATGAAGAACATTCAGAGAGAGTGGAAAGAAATAGGAAGCGTTCCTCTTAGAAATACCGAAAAAATTTGGAAGGAATTCAAGAGAGCTTGTGATACGTATTTCAGTAGATTTGCTGAGACTATTCAGCATTCTAAAAATAAAGAGTCTGATGCGCTTGAACAAAAGAAAGCCTTTTTGGATAAGCTGAAAGAATATCAATTAGGTACCGATAGAGATAAAGAGATAGCAACCTTACAAAACTTTGTGAATGAATGGAATGCTATAGGAAACACTCATCATTCTAAGAGAACCATCGACATCAAATTCCATAAGATTATCGATGCACTGTACAAGAAACTCAATTTTGATAAGCAAGAAATTGAGCTTATCAAGTATAACAACAAGTTAGAACGACTTATCAACGATGATAACGAGAACTCCCTTAACAATGAGGTGATTTTTGTAAGACGTCGTATTGATGAACTCAAATCGGAGATACTACAGTTAGAAAACAACTTAGCTTTCTTTGGTAATATCGACGAGAAGAATCCATTAGTACGCGATGTGATTAAGAACATCAACAACCAAAAAGAAGCTCTTAAAACGTGGGAAAATAAACTTCGTGAGCTAAAGCATTTGCAAAAAACACAATTAGCTGAAGCCTCTGAAGAAAAGATAGAAGAAAAGGAATAATTTTATTGTTTTCATATTTAGAGAAGAGGTTATGCTTGCTAAGTAACCTCTTTTCGAGTTTTATATCTGTATGAAATTAGTATTTGCTACCCATAATCAGCATAAATTAAAGGAAATACAAGCCCTTTTACCTAAAAATATCGAACTGCTAAGTTTGAGCGACATAGGGTGTGATGACGATATAGTCGAGACTGCTACTACTATTGAGGGCAACGCTTTGCTGAAAGCTCAATACATTAAAGAGCATTATCATTGCAACGTTTTTGCTGATGATACAGGCTTAGAAGTACAGGCACTAAACAATGCTCCTGGGGTATATTCGGCACGGTATGCAGGTGAGCACAAAAGCGATGCAGACAATATGTATTTGCTACTAAAGAATATGGAAGGAATCTCACACAGAGAGGCTCAGTTTAAAACGGTTATTGCTTTATGTTTAGATGGCTCTATATATACTTTTGAAGGTATCGCAAAGGGACGTATAGGCACTACCCCTGTAGGCACTAACGGTTTTGGGTATGACCCTATATTTATTCCTGAAGGTTCTGACCAAACTTTTGCCGAGCTGACCCAAGAAGAAAAGAACCGTATCAGTCACCGTGGAAAAGCCTTTGGAAAGCTATTACATTTCTTAAACCAAAATATTCAGTAAGAAAAATGAGTTTATTAGAGATTAAAAATATCAAACGAGATTTTAGATTAGGGTCTGAAATACTGCACGTACTGAAAGGCATCAACCTATCTATAGAAAAGGGAGAATACCTTGCCCTTATGGGACCATCGGGCTCTGGTAAATCTACTTTGATGAACATCTTAGGGTGCTTAGATACGCCTACCTCAGGCGAGTATATTCTGAACGGTAAAGATGTAAGCAAGATGAGCGACTCGGAATTAGCCGACATTCGCAATAAAGAGATAGGCTTCGTATTTCAAACCTTCAACCTAATGCCACGTACTACGGCTTTAGACAATGTAGCTTTGCCTATGGTATACGCAGGCGTTAAGAAAGAAAAACGACACGAGCACGCTAAAGAAGTACTGAAATTAGTAGGATTAGAAAACCGTATGCTTCACAAGCCTAATGAGCTATCAGGAGGGCAACGCCAAAGAGTAGCTATAGCGAGAGCTTTGGTAAACCACCCTTCAATTATCTTAGCCGATGAGCCTACTGGGAACCTTGACTCTAAAACTTCTTATGAAATAATGAACCTTTTTGACGAAATCTACCAAAAAGGGAATACCGTTATCTTGGTAACCCACGAAGAAGACATTGCTCGGTATGCCAAACGGATTGTCCGCTTAAAAGACGGACTTATAGAAACTGATAGCGCTAAGTAAATGAATATCGGAATTATTATCCCTGCTTATAACGAAGCTGAAAGCATTGGTGTTACCTTGCAATCTCTGCTAAATCAAACCTATCTTCCCTATCAAATTATAGTAGTAGACGACGGTTCTACCGATACCACTGCTGAGGTAGTGAACCAAATTGCTACCCAATATCCCGTAATACAATTGGTGCAACGCAGTGAGAAGGGTGAACATCTACCAGGGGCTAAAATAGTGCAGACTTTTAACTATGGGCTTCCTTACCTAAAAGAAGACGTGGAGGTGATTTGCAAATTTGATGCCGACCTCATCTTCCCTAACAACTATCTCGAAACAATGTGCCAGCAATACAGTGAAAATCCACAGTTGGGAATGTTTGGAGGCTTTTGTTATATTGAGAGAAATGGCTCTTGGATACTTGAGAATCTCACTAATAAAGACCACCTAAGAGGTGCTGTAAAATCTTATCGGAAGGCGTGTTTTGAAGCGATAGGTGGACTTAAAATAGCTATGGGCTGGGACACCGCCGATGAGCTATTGGCGCGCTACCACGGTTGGACAGTACAAACTGACGATACTCTTCACGTAAAACACCTACGCCCGACAGGTGCTGGCTATAAAAGTAATGCCCGTTACCTGCAAGGAAGCGTTTTCTACCGTCTGCGATACGGTTTCTTCCTCACTTTACTCGCTGCCATAAAATTAGCCATAAGAAAACGCAATGGTAAACTCTTCTTAGATTATTGCAAAGGATTTTATAAAGCTAAACAAGAAAAACAACCTTATTTACTCACTCCTGAAGAAGGTAAATGGGTAAGACAATACCGATGGAAAGGGATTTTAAGTAAAGTAGTGAAAAGCAAAAAATGAAAAAGCAATAATATCAAAAATGCCAATAATGCCAATAATACTAAATTGATGATGATGCGAGGTCGTAGTACGACAGGCAACCAAACAAAGTGCGAACCGCACGGGCAGATAAACAAATGACGAACAAAAGACGAACAAAAGACGAACAATGAACGAACCTAAGTAGAAGGTAAGTTAAAGCTAAGATAGACATAAAAAGAGAGTTATTAATAGATTTCAACTTTGCCGAAGTTTTGAAACTTTAGCAAAACTCATACTGCAAAAGTAATAGTATACAAAGAATACTTCTACCCTACTCCTAATTAAATGCTTTTCAGTTATTTTTATGCATCAAATGGCATATTTGGCAAATAATTATTATCTTTGCCCCGACTAAGAAACTAAAAAAACAAGGTTCAAGAATGATAAAACACAAGTATGGCAGAACGCAAACCAGTTTGCCCACTGAAATTATTGAACTACTGAGCAACCAAGTGAGTAAAGAATTGGTATGTTCTATTCTTGACCTCTTCGAGTTCTACGACGAAAAAGATTCGCCTATAGCTCTTAAACTTATTGATGAACACATTCTTTTAGACGAGAAATAATGATTTTAGTAACTGGCGGAACAGGGCAGATTGGCAGTCGTTTACTTTTTCACCTTACCCAAAACAAGGCGCATAAAGTAAGGGCTATCTATCGCAGTACCCATTCGTTAGAAAAAATAGAACAACTTTTTACAAAAGAATCTCCTAATGGAGCGGAACAATTCCGCTCTATTGAGTGGGTAGAAGCCGATATAAGTAACATTCCTGCGCTGGAACAAGCGTTTGCGAATGTTTCTTTTGTTTTTCATTGTGCGGGCTTCATCTCTTTTCAGCCCAAGGATTTTGCTCAGCTCATCAAAGTGAATGTGGAAGGAACTGCTAATATCGTAAACTTGTGTATTGACTTTAAGGTAAAAAAGCTCTGCTATGTAAGTTCTATCGCTACGCTTTCGGCACTACCTCACACGCCTATTGATGAGGAAAACGACTGGAATAGTGAGGACAATAACACTGATTACGCTATCAGTAAGAACGGTGGCGAAATGGAGGTATGGCGTGGCTCGCAAGAAGGATTGCCGGTGGTGATAGTGAATCCATCGGTAGTGCTGGGAGCTAACTTCTACGAGCAGGGGTCAGGCTTATTGTTTAAAAAAGTAGCTGATGGACTGAGATATTACCCCACAGGGGGTACAGGTTTTGTCGCGGTAGACGATGTAGTGCGTGCAATGATACAGCTACAGTTCTCTGAGGTTACGGGAGAACGCTTTGTACTGAATACTGCTAATCTTAGTTATCAAATGGTTTTTGAGAAAATTGCAAAAGGTTTGGGAGTGAAAGCTCCAACCAAAAAGATTTCGCATAAAACATTACGTCGTTTGGCACGTTTAGACGGTTTTTTGAGTTTCTTGGGTATCAAAAAGCGAACCCTCACTCTCCAAACAGCCGATGCTCTAGGATTGGTAACCACTTATAATGGTGATAAAATTAAAAAGTTTGTTGATTTTCAGTACAGTGATATCGATGAAGTAATCCAAGAGATTTGTGCAAAATATCCACTATGAGAAAATGGGTTAAATATCTTTTTAAAATACTTCTTTCCCCTTTGGCGTGTTTGTATGGTGCAATAGTTCGTCTGCGCCATTGGTGCTACAACGTGGGTATCTTTAAAGAACATACTTTTGCTGTACCTACTATTTGCGTGGGCAATGTAGCAGTAGGAGGGACAGGTAAGAGCCCAATGGTGGAATACCTCATCAGGCGATGGCATAAACAGCTTAGAGTGGGCGTGCTCAGTCGTGGTTATAAACGCAAGACAAGGGGCTTTATATTAGCTACCGAGACTTCTACGGTATTGGATTTAGGTGATGAACCTTTCCAATTTTGGTGGAAATTTAAGGATATTATCTTAGCTGTTTGTGCCAACCGAGTGGAAGGTGTAGAACGAATGCTCGCCTTGCCTATGCCTCCTGAACTCATTATATTAGACGACGCTTTCCAACATCGCCCCGTAAAAGCAAAAATCAACATAGTGCTTACCGCTTACGGGCATCTGTTTACTGACGATTGGCTACTGCCAATGGGGCGACTCCGCGATGTAGTAAGCCGAGTGCAACAAGCCGATATAGTGGTTGTAACTAAATGTCCTCCCTCATTGTCAGAAAAAGAACGTACTCAGCTCATAACGCGTTTACAGAAGCATTGCCTTTGTCCTATCGTCTTTGCAACCATTGCCTACGATAAGCAAGTATTTTCAGGGACGAAAAACATATCTTTGACGACTTTCATTCAAGAACCTTTTACTTTGGTAACAGGCATTGCCAATCCGAGTCCTCTACTCACATTCTTGAAAGAACAAGGAGCAGATTTTCAGCATTTAGCTTTTGCCGACCATCATCATTTTACCGAGAGAGAAATACAGCAATTGCAAGGCAAGCGAATCTTGACCACTGAGAAAGACTACGTGCGCCTGCAACCTCATTTGCAAGACTTGTACTACCTGCCTATCGCAATGCAATTCCTCACCCCCACTGATGAACATACATTTGGCACGGTTTTTGAAAATCTATAAACACGAAAAAATTACAAACTTTTATCAGTATGACAAGAAAACTCATCGCTATTGTAGCTTTTGTTTTGGTAGCTACTGCTACTCTTGAAGCTCAGGAAATTAAATGGATGACTTTTGATCAAGCTATTGCTGCTCAGAAGAAAAAACCTAAAAAAATATTTATTGACGTATACACTAATTGGTGTGGACCTTGCAAAATGTTAGCGAACAACACTTTTAAGAACAAAGACTTAGTAAAGTATGTGAACGATAATTACTACGCTGTAAAGTTCAATGGTGAAGGTAACGAAGTAGCGAACTACAAAGGACAAAAGTTTGAGAACAAAGGCTATGACCCCGCATTGGCTGAACGCCGTAACGCCACACACCCACTTACTGGCTATATGCAAGTACAGGCTTACCCAACAATGGTGTTCTTAGACGAAAATAACGATTTGATAACAGGTATCACCGGGTATATGTCGCCTACTCAATTAGAACTCTACTTGAAGATGTTTAACAACAATGATTACAAAAAAATCACTACTCAACAAGAGTTTCAAGTATATCAATCGAAGTTCAAACCTACATTTAAAAACTAATAAATACACTTTTTCATAAACACACGTCAAAAACTCTTGGCAGAATGTCAA
This sequence comes from Capnocytophaga sp. oral taxon 412 str. F0487, assembly GCF_000271925.1. NCBI lineage: Bacteria > Pseudomonadati > Bacteroidota > Flavobacteriia > Flavobacteriales > Flavobacteriaceae > Capnocytophaga > Capnocytophaga sp. oral taxon 412. The sequence continues at coordinate 157,232 of NZ_AJZR01000006.1, forward strand.
GAGTTTTTTATTTTTTTACTACCTTTGCGGAGTAATTAGCAGATTATTCAAATTGGCAAATGGAAAGATTGAATTTATGGCAAAAATACTCATCATAGAAGACGAATCGGCAATTCGCCGTGTACTTACCAAAATATTGGTAGAAGAAAGCAAAGAGTACGAAGTAGAAGAAGCAGCTGATGGTGTAGAAGGCGTTGAGAAACTCAAAAAAGAGGACTACGACTTAGTGCTATGCGACATCAAAATGCCTAAGATGGACGGTATGGAAGTACTCGCTGAGGTCAAGAAACTCAAACCCGAAATCCCCTTTGTGATGATATCAGGTCACGGCGACCTCGAGACAGCAGTAAACGCAATGCGCTTAGGGGCTTACGACTATATCTCAAAACCACCCGATTTGAACCGCTTGCTCAACACCGTGCGCAATGCTCTCGACAAGAAGAAATTAGTGGTAGAGAATAAACATCTCAAAAAGAAGGTGAGCAAGAGCTATGAGATGATAGGAGAAAGTGCACCTTTGCAACAAATCCGTCAGATGATAGAAAAGGTGGCTCCTACCGAAGCGCGTGTGCTCATCACGGGCTCTAATGGTACAGGTAAAGAGTTGGTAGCTCACGCTATTCATTACCAAAGCGAGCGCAGTGAAGCTCCGATGGTAGAGGTAAACTGTGCCGCTATTCCTTCTGAACTGATAGAAAGTGAACTCTTCGGACATATCAAAGGGGCGTTTACTTCGGCGGTAAAAGACCGTGCAGGTAAGTTTGAGGCTGCTAACAATGGTACTATTTTCTTGGATGAGATAGGCGATATGAGTCTCTCTGCCCAAGCCAAAGTGTTGCGTGCCTTGCAGGAGAACAAGATTACCCGCGTGGGAAGTGATAAGGACATCAATGTAGATGTACGTGTAATAGCGGCAACCAATAAAGATTTAAAAAAAGAAATAGCCGAAGGTCGTTTCCGTGAGGATTTGTACCACCGTTTGGCAGTAATTCTCATCAGAGTACCGTCACTTAACGAACGCAGAGACGATATCCCTCTACTTATTGATTATTTTTCAGCAAAAATAGCCGAGGAACAAGGTATTAGTCCAAAGAAATTTAGCAAAAAAGCAATAGAGCTTCTTCAAAAACAAGATTGGACGGGTAATATTCGCGAACTGCGTAATGTAGTAGAGCGACTCATTATCTTAGGAGGCAAAGAAATCTCAGAAGATGATGTAAAAGCGTTTGCAGGAAAATAGTGCGAGCCACACTGGCTCTTTAAATTAGGAAATAAGTAAGCGTTACAAAATCTTACCGATTAACTATGAACAAAATAAAATTCCTCTCTATAACTATTCAGAAATAAAAAATGACGGCAAGGAGTTTTCTCTACCGTCATCTTCTTTATATATAACTCTTCTTATAGAATAAGCATCGCATCGCCGTAAGAATAGAATTTATATTTCTGCTCTACGGCTTCTTTATAAGCACGCATAATGAGGTCGTGCCCAGCAAAAGCTGAGACCATCATTAACAAGGTAGATTTAGGAGTGTGAAAGTTGGTAATCATTGCATTGGCTATACTAAAATCATATGGAGGAAAAATAAACTTATTTGTCCAACCGTCAAATGGATTTAGAAAACCATCAGATGAAACTGAGCTTTCCAACACGCGCATTACGGTAGTTCCTACCGCACATACACGTTTTTTATTCACCTTAGCTGCATTAATGATTTTTGTTTGACTTTCAGGAATATGTATCTCTTCACTATCCATTTTGTGCTTAGAAAGGTCTTCTACCTCTACAGGATTGAAAGTTCCTAACCCCACGTGCAAAGTTACTTCGGAAAAGGTAATACCTTTTATTTCCAAACGCTTCATCAAGTGTTTAGAGAAGTGCAACCCCGCAGTAGGTGCAGCTACAGCGCCTTCGTATTTAGCATAGATAGTTTGGTAGCGTTCTTCATCTTCAGGTTCTACCGGACGAGAGATGTATTTAGGCAGAGGTGTTTGCCCTAATTCTGTAAGATGTTGGCGAAACTCTTCATAAGTACCATCGTATAGGAAACGAAGGGTGCGACCACGAGAGGTAGTATTGTCTATTACCTCGGCTACCAATTCAGCATTTTTGCCAAAATAGAGTTTATTGCCTATACGTATCTTGCGAGCAGGGTCTACAAGTACGTCCCACAAACGTTGTTCAGCACTGAGTTCACGCAACAAAAATACTTCTATCTTTGCCTTTGTTTTTTCTTTATTCCCATACAAGCGAGCAGGAAATACTTTAGTATTGTTCAGTACAAACACATCTCCATCGTCAAAATAGTCGATTACATCTTTAAATAGTCGGTGTTCGATTTCTCCTGTTTTACGATGTATTACCATTAAGCGTGCTTCGTCGCGGTTCTCACTGGGATACTCAGCTAATAGCTCTTTAGGAAGTTCAAAATTAAAGTTTGAAAGTTTCATATATTTTCTATATAATAATCATCAGTTTATAAATGGTATCGTAACTTTTATGCTGAATTTAAAACAATCCATATTGTTCTCCACCATAAATATCCGTAGATATACATTCAAGAAATAGACGCTAAAGAAGGGTAAAATAGAGATATAATAACAAAGGAAGATATACCTTATTCATTTCAAATAGCTATTGTATAAAAAGAAAAAGTCGGGATGACTGGACTCGAACCAGCGACCACACGCACCCCATACGTGTACGCTACCAACTGCGCCACATCCCGATTTTTAATTTCAGAGCGCAAAACTACTACCTTTTACAGAAACTACCAAATAAATAGAATAAAATATTTTACAACAAGGGCTATTTATTTGATATACTGAAAAGTCCTATTTTTCTATCTTCCCTAATGAAACTGTAAAGATTCCAAAATCATCTATCAGCATATCCTGCTTTTGCACTCCATTAAGAGAAAATATCCCGTCTAACTCTCGCTGACTACGGCGACGCATCACCCAATCTTTCTCTTGATGACTTTTTAGTACAAAGGCTATCGTTTTGAGTTGTGGGTGCCACGGCTGTCCTGTATAAATCAAAAAACCGTTTTCTGAAATCGACACAACTCCCTTTACCGCCTCATTAGCTAATTTATTATCACCAAAAAGTTCAAAAATACCAGATATGATAGTGATATTAGGGCTATAGTCTAAACTTGTGTAGTTATCGGCTTTAAAACAATTGTAGTTAGTGAATCGTATATCTTGAAAGCCTCTTTCTCTGACGGTTTGCTCCCCTTTTTCTATATTAGATGGTAAAAACTCATTGATGACAATCTCTACCTCTGGGTGCTTTTCTTTGATGTCAAACAAATAATTACCTACTCCTCCAGCAATATCAAGTATCTTTACTTTCTTCCCTTCGGCTTGCAAAGCTTGTATCGCTTTATCTACTTGCTCCAATAAGTGTGCTTTGCGTATACGTACGCCTCGCCACCCAATGGCATTGAGATAACTTTTGTCCATCAGTTTACCTATACCCCATTTCCCTTGAGGAATATTCTTGTAAACGTAATCCATTGAAGCTCCTGAATCAAATCCATATTCCAGTCCTATCGCCATTCCGCCACTGAGGTGTCCTAACTTACTCAGTGCCCATTTCTGAAATCGATAATAGTACTTTTCTTTATTGGGGATAAGCTCGTATTGCATTATTTCGTACTCTTTTTGAGTAAAAGTATCGGGTTTCAAAGAAGGTGATACAAGAGGTGTTTCAAAAGCTCTACTGATAAACTGTTCAAGTAATTTATATACCTCTTCTCTGCCTTGCTCAAACAAAATGCCGTGGTGGAACCCTTCTAAGGTAACAAATTCTTTTATTTCAGAAGATAAGTTTACATAGAATTGTTTCTGCTGCTTGTTAATCACCACAAAGTCTTTTTCAGCTGAAAGCAGTAGTGTGGGAATAGTAATAGCAGCGGCATCTTCCACCAATCGCTTACCTGCATTAGCTAAATCTATAAGCAGTTTCCCGTTGATAGATCGCGTGATAAACCTATCTGTATCATAGGCGCGTTGCTGTTCAGGGTCACGAGTGAGCATTTTAGACTTAACATAGCTCTTTACAACAAGATTAGGTTTCACTTTTAGTGCTAATTCTATAGCTTGCTTGGCTAAGGGAACTATTAAATTGATTTCAAAAGCGGGAGCAAAAAGAGCCATTCCAGCAATACGTGGAGCAAAATCGTGTACCCAAGCCGATACAATCACCCCTCCTATGCTGTTGGCTACTACAAAAATATCCTCTTCTTGCACGTCGTATTCTTGTTGCAAAAACTTAGCAAAAGCATCTAAATCTCGTACTGAATCCATAAAAGCAGGCGATACTGAAGCTTTAGTATGCCCGTGCCCTCTCATATCAAAAGCAAAAATATTATAGGACACAAACAACGGGTGCGTAGCAAATTCCTGTAAGCGCTCACCGTACTCGTGACCGCGATGTATTACAATAAGTGTTTTTTGTTGAGGCTTGTAATTCCATTCGTAGAAGTATAACTCTGCCTCTTGATACCCCTTGAAAAAACCTGTATTCATCATCTTGTTATTTTATTGTGCAGGCAAAGGTACGCTTTTTAATGATAAAAACAATAAAAGTGAAGGATAATTACTTCATTAAATTAATATTTAAAAAGTATATAATAACAAAAAAATGACTACCTCTCTTCGTAAGTAGTGATTGAAGATTGCACTCATAACTAAGACTACCTAAACAAAAATTAGATAGTCTTTCTTATTTCTTATTCAGGGTATTTGCTAACATCTTGGTATGTATTGAACACTCCTTTAATGATAATTTCTTTTTCTATATCATCTACTACATAGAATACAATGTAAGGGTATTTCTTCATAGAAACACCTCTTAAATTATCTTTGTATATTTGCTGAAAAGGGAAGTGCTTTATAAAATCCAAGATTTTTACAAACTCATTGATAAAGTTCTCAGCTACTGTATCATCAGCAACTTCTTGGTAATAGTTGATTGCACTCTCAAGCTCAGACTCAGCTCGTACTGTATTACTAATTTTGTAAGGTAAGTCCATATTTAGAAGCAAGTCTATTAACCATTACATACGAATCTTCACATTGGTCAAAAGGAGTGTTATCAGCTTCCAACTCTTCCAAGTATTTCATTAATCTTGGCGTCATTTCAATAGGCTGAGGTATGTCCTCTTCTTGAATGATAGAGACATTTAAAGACTTTATAAAATCTTTTATTGAATTTAATTTATCTACATCAGAGGTAGCAAAGGTTACAGCTGTTTCCATACTCAAAATATTTTTAAAGGTTACATAAAAGCAAAAAATCACTACCTCTCTTCGTAAGTAGTGATTGAAGATTGTACTCGGAGCGGGACTGTAAACTATTGTTTCTCTTAAAAATGTATATCTCTTAAAATCAAATACAATTATCTATAAATCATTTTTTTACATTGAAAATAGGAGCTCTCTGAAAGTGTAATGAGAGGGTATAAGATGGTATATAATATAAAAAATGTTGGGAAAATGTTGGGAAAGAATATTTTTTATTCATACTTTTGCAGTGTTGTTTTAAAAATACGATTATGCCAACAATTACATTCTTAATAAAAGGTGATAGCAATCCTACTTCTATTTATGTGCGTTTGAGTACAGGAAGGGGAAAAGACTTCGTAAAAAAAACGGGATTAAACATTAATCCCAATCAATGGAGTAGTAAAAAGAAAGAACCTAAACAAACGACTCCTGATAACAAAAACCTCAGCGTCCAATTAAACAAATTAAGAGTGTTTATTGAGAACAGCCTAAACTCTGTAGATGAAAAAGGAGAGGTTATTAATTCTGATTGGTTACAGACAAAAATAGATTTGCATTTTAAACGAATAACAGATACAGAAACAAGGCAAAGTGATTTAATACAAGACCTGATTGATTATATCATAGAAAGTGCTCCTGCAAGAAGAAATGGAAAGGGAAAATTAGGACTTTCTGTTAGTCGTGTGAAGGCATACCATACTTTGAAAAATATTTTTAAAGCCTATGAGAAGAAGAGGCGAAAATACTATAAAGCAAAAGATATAGACACCTCCTTTGAGAAAGATTTTCTGAGTTGGTTAATAAAAGAAAAAGGGTATAAAGATAGTTATGCTCTTAAAATTATAGATAATCTCAAGGCAGTATGTAATGAGGCACAAACATTGGGAATAGAAACTCATCCTCAGTTGGCAAAGATAGGTAAAGGAACACCTGATAAGGAAACGCCTGTATATCTTAATTTTTTTGATTTACAAAAGATTCGTACTTGTATGATTAAAAATAAAAGTTTAGATAATGCCCGCAAATGGTTACTTTTGGGCTGCTTGACGGGGCAACGAGGAGGCGACTTGTTAGGTATCACGGAGGATAATTTTGTACATAACATTAATGGGAGGGAATATGTAGAAATTAAGCAACAAAAGACAGGCAAAATAGCACGCATTCCAATTGTTGGAGAATTGCAGGAAATAAACACTATTAGGAATAACGGACTACCTTACAAAATATCGGTACAGAAATTTGACCAGTATATAAAGCAGGTATGCAAATTGGCAGGTATTAACGAACTTATTGAGCATTCTAAAGTGTGTATGGTAGACGACAAGGGTTATATTATAGAACAAGATGATAATGGTAGCTACACCAGTAAGGGGGTAAAAAGGACAGTTAAGGGCGTGTTTGAAAAATGGCAGTTAATAGGCTCGCACACGTGTAGACGGTCATTTGCTACAAATTTGTATGGCAAATTAGAAACCGTCTTCATTATGAAAATGACAGGACATACAAAAGAAAGTACATTTCTTGCTTACATAGGTAAAACAGAGATGGATTATCTAACACAAATAGCGAATAAATTAGAGGAATTAGAGGAATTAGAGCAAGTGAATAAACCTATGCTTGCAAATTATTGAAAAAATAACATTTAAATAGAATCAGACTTATGGAAGAAAATAAAGTTATGGAAATTTATGATGTTTGTGATTATATTGTAAAAAGAACTTTAGGTGAATCAGATATGCTGAAGATACTAAATGAATTTACTAATGGAGATAAATCTTCTTCTTTGTTAGATAAAATTTCTAATGACATTGGAACATATATCAATTATCATAGAGAAATTATTACAGAGAAAGAATTAGAAGACCTAATCAGAGGAAAAGGAACTAATAATCTACCTGATGAATATAGTAAATACTTTTATTCTTCAAGAAAAGAAAAAAATGTCTTTAGCCTAAATGAATTACCTTATCCTTTTGAATTACATAAATTAATAGTTTTCCAAAGAATAGTAAATAAGCAGAAAAAATCTTCTGAGAACATAATATCTCAAAATATTTTAAAATGGAAAGGTAATGATTTACAACTAACAGAATTGATAGAAGGTCTTATAGAAGTAGGAGTGTTACCGCCAAGTTTATCCAAAAAAGAAATCTATGAAAGGTTTAAAGTATTTTTTGATACAGACATAGACTATACAGAAAGAAAAAAAACTATTAGAAAGCGTGCAAATAATCTTACGCCTTTTATTGATGAGCTACGAGATTCTGTAGAGAATTGGATAAAAAATAAGGACGAATAGTCTTAAAAATAGTTAATTTTTATACCCCCTTACTACCCACGAGGCAGTGAGGGGGTATTCTTTTTATCTTCCTTTGCACCATAAAATTTTAAAAGATATTTTATGAACACAATTCAGATTACAGAACTTACAACTAATGAACTAAAAAGTTTATTAAAAGAAAGTGTAAAGCAAGAGTTTAATCAGTTAAAAGAGGAAATTCTATGTAAAACCCCAACTCAGTACCTTACACGAAAACAGGTAGCAAAAATGTTAGATATTAATCTAACAACTCTCAACAATTGGACAAATAGAGGAGCCCTAACTTCCTATGGTATTCAAGGGCGAGTGTATTACAAGCGAGATGAAGTAGAAAGAGCTTTTATTAAACTTAAACAAAATAGTCCTATATAATAAGTCTAACTTTTATACAATATTTGTTATGTTAGGTTTTACTATAGATACTATTGGGATTTTTGCTAATGCTGAATCGATAGCTAACTTTAATTCCCAAAACTTAGGGCTTACTATTATAAGAAACGGTAAGTTTAAGTTTTGGGAAGAAGGTTACTATAAGAACTTTTATATAAAATATCATAGGGATTATGGTATGTATCTCTCAGGAAGTATCTCCAATTACTATAAGGGGTATACTTCTATACTTCAGTATGATGATTTGTATAAAGCTATTGAAAAATTAGGTAATTCATTAGCTATCAATCTTCATTCAGCGAGGTTATATAGAGTAGACTTAGCTTTGAATGTAGAAACTAATAATCCTGTAAGTCAATATAGTAATACTCTTTTTACAGATTTACCTCATTTTAAAAGATTTGAGCAAGATGATGGTGTACGTTTTGAAACTAAGAATAAAGTTATCGCCTTTTACAATAAGACTAAAGAAATTAAAGAGAAAAGAAACTTTGTAATTAATCAGGAGATATTAAGGATAGAGCTTAGAGTTCTAAAAAACTTATCTAATGTATTTAAAATAAAGGAGATAAAAGTAGAGCATTTGTATCAACCTTCAGTCTATTTGCTTTTAGTAGATACATTTTTCAAGTATTATCAAAAAATCAAAAAGCAACATATTATTTCAGCTGAGGTAAATGCTAAATATATAACACCAACAGTATTCAAAAGTCTTCTGATGAATAAAGGCATAGAACTTCATTTCCAGACAGAAGGAGAGGCTTATACAAAAATTGAGGAATGGAGCAGAGAAAGAAAATTTAAGAATCCTATGGACAAAAGCAGGTGTAAGAAAATTATTACAAGTGCTTTTAAAAATCCTAAAAATACTGAAATTCATCCTTTAGTAAAAGAGATTAATAGCAAGGTTGAAAGTAATTGCAAACATACTATAGAAGAACTGACAAAGAAGGAGGTTAAGAATGAATAAGTCAAGTAAACACATTGTAAATCAAAGAATTAAAGAAGTGGTTAGTATGCTGATTTTAGGGTATAACAGAGATTTGATACTTCAAAATACTTCAAATCTTTGGAAGGTGTCTGACAGGCAAATAGATACCTACATCAGCAAGGCAAGAACTCTCATAGAGCAATCAGTAAAGAAGCAAGTAGCTTATGATTATGCTAAAGCAGTTAGAAGATATGAAGAGTTATACAGATTGAGCATAGAGAAAAAGGACTACAAAACCGCCTTGTCAGTGAATAAAGAATTAACTACCCTACAAGGGCTATTTAAAATAGAAGTAGAACATTCAGGTAATATAGAGTTTATCTGTAATATACCTGATTAAAATTAATCGTTATGAGAATAGACTTTTCACTTTATTATCAGCCTAAACCTAAGCAACTAATTGCTCATAAATGTAGAGCTAAGTATATGCTCTTTGGAGGGGCTTTAGGTGGTGGAAAAAGCTATTTTCTTTGTGCAGAGGCTATCAAAAATGCAATGAAATTCAAAGGTAACCGATTAGTACTTGTGAGAAAGGAACTCTCTGTTCTCCGTAGGACTACATTGGTTACCTTCTTTTCTATCTGCCCAAAGGAAATTATTAGGAGCTTTAATCAAACGAGTTTAGAAGTAACCTTTATCAATGATTCAAAGTTGTTGTTTCTTGATGCCAATATAGCCAAAGACCCAATGCTTCAAAAGATAAAAGGTTTAGAGATAGGTTGGTTTGGTATTGATGAAGCTAATGAAGTATCAGTTGAGGTGTATAATATGCTCAAAACTCGTTTGCGTTGGGTGCTGCCCAACAAGCAAAAACCTCGCTATGAAGGGCGATTGACCAGCAATCCTGAACCTTGTTGGCTTATTTCTACTTTCATTCAATCTACCAATCCTGATGAGGTATATATCCAAAGTTTAACTACAGATAACTATGATGAAAACAGTGAGTATGTTATCACTTTAAAGGAAGCCTTTAAAGATAATCCTAATTTTTTAAGGAAGTATCTTTATGCTGATTGGAGTGCTTTAGATATGATTAATCAGCTTATTTCAAGTGAAGTAATCATAAGTAGTGCTGAACGAATAGAAAATGGTTTAGAAGTTACTTCTATGGGGATTGATGTGGCAAGGTACGGAGATGATAAAACCGTCTTTACAATTCTTAAAAACGGTAATATTGAGCTAATAGAGAGCTATGAACAGACTTCTATAACAGAGATAGTAACACGAACCGTACAGCTTATTCACGACTACAATATAGACCCTAATTATGTAGGAATAGATAGCGTGGGAGTGGGTGCTGGTGTAGTTGATAATTTAAAGTCAGCAGGCTATGATGTGATTGAATTACAGGGCGGTTCAAAGCCTGAAGAAAGCCAATATGAAGAAGCCTTTTTACCTTTTAATTTGCGCTCACAAATGTACTATGAATTGCGAAGAGATATGATGAACGGACAAATAGGTAACCTCACTGATGAAACTCTAAAGTTAGAATTGCAGTCTATTCAGTATGAAATCTATTCAGATAAGAAAGTGAAGGTTATCAGCAAAGAAGCTATTAAAAAGCTCTTAGGTAGAAGCCCTGACTATGCAGATAGTTTAGTATATGCAAATTGGGTAAAGACTTATAGAGGAGGAATTAAATGGTATATGGCTATTAGTGGGGGTCTGTAAAGGTATTTTCACCCAATTTATTTACACAAAACTATTTAGTAATATTTAGAAAAATCGTGATAATCACCTCTTGTTTTGTTTTCTGATACAGTAAAAGTATGAAGATGGTCTTTATCACATACTCCTATGAACTTACTTATATTGCGGATTTTTACAGGAGACTCTTTAATATGTACATCTCCACCACATCCTGAAAAAGTACATTTTCCTATATATCTTAGATACATAGGCTTTTTTAAATGCATTACAAATAGACAAATAATGAGCCCTATACAAGCTAATAGAGATAGAAAAAAATAGAATATGGGAGAAGTATAATAAACAATAGTACAAAGAATGCAAGAGAAAACAAAAAAATAACGAATTATTTTTTTACTACGTGAGACATTGTAAGGAAATTCATATTTTGTATAAGTTATAAAAGGACGGTTAAAAAACTTCCCTTTACCTATTTCGTATGGATGGAATATTCCTCTTAAAGTATCTCTTACATATTCTTCGTGTTCATATTTCAACTTTAATAATTCTTCTGAACTCCAATTCTCAGTCTCTTCGTGGCAAGAAGCACAAAGGAGTAAAATATTTTCATATCTATCCTTTTCTTCAATAGGAATATCTTTAAAGCTCTCAAGGTTTTTATCTTTTCTTGCTATACAATGAGCCTGTTCTCCTATAATTTCATCGTTTTTAAAAAGCTCTGTTTTACATTTTGCGCATATTCCTCCTGAATGACCCCAGATTTTCTTTACATCTTTTTCTTTAAGTTTCATCTTGCTTTTACGATTTAATATTTTTGCAAAGCTACATATTTTTTTGTTTCATAGATATAGTAAGAAATAAATTTATTGAATTAGAGTCCAATTTTATATACTAATTGGGTGGTCTCTAAAAAGATAGATAGAAATACAACTGTTAAAAATTTTGTAATATCACAAAATAATACTACTTTTGTCCCATCATTTTAAAAGAGAAGTATATATAACAGAAAAATTATTTTTTAACATAAAGACATATTAGCGTTTAGCTATTATTCAGATTTATCAAAATCGCCAATTTTGTACACCTACTGAATAATAAGTAAAAACGCTCACGCTTCGGCGTGGGCTGTACTTATTTTAGGTGTGGGTGTTTGGCGATACCCGATAAATGAATAAGGTTATACAGTCCCACGCTTTTTTATTTTATATTACTAACCGCTTTTAGGGGCTGGGAAGCATTAGAAAAATTGTTTTTTAGCTTATGAAAACATTTAAGTATGTTTTAGGAGTATTGATTTTACTCTGTAGTTTTGCAGCTTTTGCAGAAGGTTCAGTTGGAGCTGGTTTAAGCTCAATTGTTCTTGGTTTGGTTATTTTGCCTGCTATTTCCGACAAACTGAAAGAAAAATTCAGCTTTTGGCAAAAGAAACCTGTTAGGTATGTTTCATACGTAGCCTTATTAGCTATCATAGGAGCTACTGCACCTGATATGAATAATATAGGTAGTGGTTCATCTTCAGAATCAGATATTTCTAAAACACCTTATGAGAAATATCTATCACAATCAGAAAAGGATATTTCAGCTCTTTCTGATGTTACTAAGAAAAATAGAGATACCACTATTACTAATCTGAAAAAGAACAGTATATATAAAGAATTAGTAGATAAGAAAACTGTTTCTAAAGATTATTTATTAGTCTTGCACGCAGTATCTCAATTACTTTCAAATCAGTATAATGAAGGAAAATCATCCAATCTTAGTATGGATATAGATGATAAAATGCAAGCTATTCCCGATAGTAGAGACTTTGTATTGAATGTATTCGTATTAGAAGGAGAAGGAGGTTTAACAAGAGAATTGGTTGAGGTTATGGATAGATACCAAAAGCAATATGGTTACTATGGTGAAGGAGGAATTGTAGCCGATAAAAATGGTGTTACTGATAAAAAAATAGCCCCTTACGACTTGACACCAATATTCGTAATGTTAGACCCTAACACTGAAAATAAGAAACTGTTAGATGCTATTTATGAAGCAAGACAAAAGGGTATTTCAAGCTGGGATATTCCTGAAAATCAATATTCTTATTTACTAAGAAAAGATAGATACAATAGCTATCTAAAAGAAAAATACCCTAATAGTCCTTACTATATTGATATAGATATAGAAACTACTCCACAAGAAATTTGTAGTGAGTATGAGGACAATGAGGTGTCTGCTGACAATAAGTATAAAGGGAAGAAAGTAGCTATTACAGGAACTATTGAACGAATCATAAAAAGTGGTTTTTCAGATGACCCTATTATTGTTTTTAAAGGGACTTTTATTAAAGATGTGAGATTCTACTTCTCAAAAGATAGTAATAATGAAATCTCAAATCTTTCAAAAGAGGATAAAATCACTATTGTAGGAACTTGTAAAGGGATGACATTAGGAGATGTTGTACTCCATAAATGCAAGATTTTAGAGTAGTCAATAAATACCTAAACAAAAGGCAAGCCGAAAGGTTTGCTTTTTTTATTTGTAAATTTTCAATCTGACGTAGTATCTGTTTTTAATTAACAACAGACTTTATGTCTGTTCTTTTTGTGAGATGGAATATATAAGAGACTGTGTAAGTTCCACTAATAATTGCAATTTTAAGTAGTAAATTTTAGTAAAACTTTTATTTTTCAGAGGGTTGCCCCTTAGAGTCAAAACCCTCTGAGAAATAAAAAAAGAGAAAAAACTATAAAAGTCTTTTCTCTTTCAAAATAAATGCTTTTCTTTGTAAATGACAATGAAAGAATATAAGCATTTAAATTTGGTGCAAAGGTCGGTAATTTCTGCTTTAAAAGCAAGCGGAATCAAACAAAAAGATATTGCTCTTTATGCAGAGTGTAATCCCTCTACCGTCAGTCGAGAGCTGTCAAGAAACAAAACAAAGACAGGAAAATACAGTCCAAAAGTAGCTCAAGAAATCTCAGAAGAGCGTAAAGAACGTTTTAGGAAAGAACGTAAATTTACTAAAGAAATGAAAGTTTTTGTTATTAAGCATATCTCTGAAGAACAGTGGTCTGTTGAGCAAATTGTAGGGTATTGTAAAAAAATAGAATACCAATGGTTGGAAAAACAACTATCTATAATTTCATTCACCAAGACAAAGAAAACGGAGGCGAACTATACAAACACACTCGTCATCAGCTTAAGCATAGAAGTAGAGCATTGTACACTTGTAAAAAGAAAGTAGAAGATAAAAAGTCTATTGAAGAACGTCCTGAGGTTATAAGTCAGAAAACAGAGTTTGGACACTGGGAAATAGATTTAATTGTAGGAGCAGGAAATAAAGGAGCGATACTTACATTGGTTGAAATGACTACTAAAATGTTATTTATGAGAAAGTTAAAAGAAGGAAAGAAAGCAAAATCATTAGCAGATGAACTTATAGATATGACCTTGCCTTACAAAAACTATATAAAGACAATTACTGCTGACAATGGTAATGAATTTTCTGATTTTAAGCGAGTTGAAAAGAAATTGAACCTACAATTTTTCTTTGCTCATCCTTATAGTTCTTGGGAGCAAGGTCTTAGTGAACACACCAATGGTCTTGTACGGCAATACATACCAAAAAACACTGATTTTAAAGATGTTACAGATAAAGAAATTAAAGAATATCAATATAAAATTAATAATAGACCAAGAAAAGTATTAGATTTTGAAAAACCTAAAGATTTATTCTATCAGAAAGTAATCTGAAAAATTGCACTTGATGGTGGAATGGGCGGAACACTTATTTTTTGATTTAATTTTTGTGTATTTACATTTTTTACTATCTTTGCAAACAAAAAACTAAAAGCAGTAATTGTTATAATATACATCTAAGATAAGGAGCATCTAAAAAAGTAGAAAAAATAATCTTATATTTAGAGATACATAAAGGATATATTAAAGAAACAAGGAAAAATTAAACATATAAGAATATTATGAATATTATTTCTTGTATAAAAAAACATTGTGAAAAATAGCCCAATACTGTACAATTAAAATTTACAAAAACTGCATAAAGAGTTTTGGAAATCTTAAATAGAACTATGCCTTTAATAATCGTTGTCTACTAAATATTATCTTTGTAGAATATTTCTAAAAACTTACAGATAAACAAAAGAAATGTAAAGGGAATTGGAATAGTGTTTTTAAAACAATATAACAAAGTATAAAGAAAAGGTAATTCCCTTCAAAAATGTTACTACTGAATTTTGTGAAGGTTTTAAAGAGTTTTTATTAACTAAGAAAGGGAAGTCTTTGGCTAAAATCTTATACCTCAGATTTGAAAAAGAATATCTCACAAAAATTTGCATCTTAACAAGTAATAATTTAGAAACAAGTGAAGTTCTATATTCTGTTTTGTTTTACTTTAAATCATAAGAACATCTTTATCATTGCAAAATAATAAAAATTACGAGTATTTACACTAACATAATAACATCATATGTATAGTCTAATAACATATTTTTTATGATATCAGTGTGTATCCTAGGGGATTTTATGTGCCTTTCCATAATAGTATATGTAAACTACCAATATATTGAATATGACTAAACTTAAAAATATTATGAGTAGACAAATATATCTACCAGAGTTATTAAGTATAAACATTAAGAATTATACTTTATACCCTAATGGCTTAGACTATACCTTTGAGTTTGTCAAAGGCGCAAACCTTGTGTTAGGTGGTAATGGTATGGGGAAAACAACATTTGTTAATATTATTAGATTTGCCATTCTAGGCTTATACAAAAAACCGTTTGGATATACCCGTACTTACCAAGGAAATATTATAGAAAAGCGCCAGTTGTTTCCTCAAAAGTATTTTAGCAGTCGTATGGATGACAGCGTTCGCACGGATACCTCTCCTACTGTATCAATTAGTATGAAAATAAACAATATCAGGGTTGAATTGACAAGAGACTTATCTTCAATAACCTTGACCAAGTTAAAAGTAGATGGGATTGAAGTATTAGGAAACTTAATTGATCAGGTTAATTACGAGAAATTATCGGATATTGAAAAAAAAGATACATTACCTTATAAATATGAGAATATCATAAAAACCAACACTAATTTGGAATTTGATGATTTAATATTTTTTGTAAATGAAGTTCTTTTTTTTGGAGAAGACCATAAAACAATTCTTTGGAATGATGAAGGCTTTTTCCCAGATGTGCAAAGTGAATTATTCAATAAATATTTTAACGATCCAGACCTTGATAAGAAACGGCAAGAAGCCATCAGAAAAGCTAAATATTTTGATAGTTTGTCTCGCCATATTTCAGAAGACATAAGAGCCATCAATAAGGTCTTGAGTAAAATGAAGGAAGCTCCAGTAACAGACCACTCTACCAATAAGGAAAACATAGCATTTACTCTTATTGATTTGAAGGCAGAGCTTGCAAGAATGAATACTAAACTAGAAACTATACAAAAAGAACGTGTTTCGAAGAGTCAGTACATATCACTATTACAGAATGATATTAATAAAATCAGTTTATCTGTAAACGATAAAGATAAGCAGCTAACACAAATAGAAGAGGAGCTAAACAGCCATATATGGGAAACTGTTCACCCTTTATATCATATTTTTATAAAAAATATTCAACTGAACCACGTATGCCCAATGTGCAGTCATCCAAATGGAGAATTAGTTGAAAGAGTCACAAATGAACAAAATAACTGTTTCGTATGTGGTACTCCAATTAGTACGAACACTGACACAGATATAATATTAAGAAAGCAGTTTGAAGAAATAAGTGTAGAAAGAAAATCTTTGTATCAGTCTATTAATAGCAAAAAGCAAAAAATACAAAATATTGAACAAGAAATTATTAATTTAGACTCAGAGTTTTCTAATATTGAATCAAGAAAAAGGGAAATTCAGCAAAACATCAGGGAACTTGAATATGAAAATGTTATGTCTGATAATAGTCAAAATTCTATTCAACCTTTTTTAGATGAAGTAAATTCTTTGACACAACAAAAGGAATACTACCAAAAACAACGAGACGAACAGTATGATATAGTAACCTCTATTTCAAATGAGATAGAAGATATCATAACAGCAAATGTTCAAGCTTTTTCTTCAATTTTTTCTCAATATGCGGGAAAGTTTTTAGGTGTACCTTGTGAACTGACATACATGAAACAAGTTGGAGACTCCAATAAACGTTTTTATCCAATTATTGATGGGAAAGTACGATTTTACGAAGAAGAAATGTCAGAGTCACAACGATTCTTTGTAGATCATTCCTTCAGAATGAGTATCCTTACATTCTTCTATAAGACTCCTTCTTTTTATATAGTTGAGACTCCTGATAGCAGCTTAGATATATCATACGAAGGAAACGCAGCAAGTGTTTTTGCTGAATTTCTAAAAAAACCTAATTCATTAATCATAACATCTAATCTGAATAATAGTTTGTTTATAGAACATTTATTAAATCAGAAAGACATTGATCTTGGGATTGTTGGTTTATTGGAGATAGCAAAACAATCTACCATACAAAATACTAATGAACAGTTAAAATTAATTTATCAGAATATTAAAAAAAGATTAAAATCATGTTAGGAAAAGAACTTATAAAAGCTAATGAAGATATAATAACCATCTCAACTATTGCTAAAAGTATGGGTTGGGGGGGGATATCAGAGCAATCTTTTCAACGGATATTGTATTTAGTACAAGTCCTCTATTCATTTAAGCATGAAGGCGGAAATATATTCTCGTATTACCATTTTACGGTAACAACTTTCGGTCCGTACTCTGATTTGATAGAAAGAAGTTTAGTTTTTTTGAAAAGCTCTTTAAAATTGCATGAAAAAGAGGGAGAATTGATTTTGGGTACCGAGAAAGAGATTCCTATTGATCCAGAAAAATTTAAATGGCTGAAAACAGTCATGTATATGTTGGGTGAGTATGGAGAAAAACGATTGTTTGGTTTTATTATTAATGACCCGTCTTTTGAGAATGCTTTACAGACTAACAATGTTGAGGGAATAGAGACTTTATCGCCTGATAGTGAAACTCTTAAAGTTCTAAAAGATTTCAAGATAGCTTTTGAACAGACACTTGAAGACACATCAGCTATCAGCGATGAAAAATATATAGAGCTTTATTTTGAGTATGTTTTTAGCAAAATCATAAAGTAGTAGATTATGGAAAGAAGATTCAGTAAGGATTCAAACTTTAGGAATTTATTAAGACGTAATAAGGATGCTATTGTATATGCGGCATTAAATGGATTAGAAGCAACTGATAACTTTAAACGTATGCGATCGCTTATAATAGCAATGAGCGATAAATACTCAAATAATAGCTTTAAATATATTGTCATATCAGAACAAGACTTACAGAATCTTACACATAATGCGGACAATGCAATCGAATTGTTATTTAAAGCGCCATTGTTTATTCAGAATTGTCATATCATCATTGATTCTAATCTTGAGATTAAAGAAGTCAATAATGAACAACACAATGATAACAACGAAACAAGACGTATATTTACACAAATGTCAAAGAAAGAAGGTGTCGTTATATTTGTAGTATCGCCAGAAAACATTATTAATTATTTTGTCAATGGTCGTGATGGTGGAGATTCTATTTTTTACGAAAGTTCCACATTACGTTCATTCAATTGCAAAAAGCCTATTTCCGAATTGGAGAGTGTGCTTGAAGAGTATAGAGAACACTTGAAACTTAGAAATACTTATTCTAAATTTTTTGTAGAAAAAAGTCATTTAAAATCTCTAAGAACCGATTTAAAATCGGAACTTAGTGAAGAAAGGTTTATCAAAGCCAATAAACAGTTGCTCAGAAATACTCCGGAAGATTGTTTCAGAGATGACTTACGCATGTTTTTAAAAGAAAAGTTAAAAATATTCATAGGGAAAGAGTTTATGTTAGAAAGTTTGAAAAGATTAGATATTACCATGATTGACGAAGAAGGAGAGGGGTTGTATTTTATAGAAGTTAAGTGGGTAGGTATGAGTGTTCATCAATCAGGTAAGGGAAAAGGAACAACATATGATGCTAAACCTCGTATTGTCCCTGATGCTTTCAAGCAATCAATTGCCTACATAATAGAATTATTGGCTGAAGAAAAAAATTTCAAACTAGGATATTTGGCAGTATTTGATGCCAGAGGCGAAGATCTGCCTGACACAGGTGAAGGTATGACTATTGAGCAAATACCAGAGGAACATAGATCTGTATTTCATAGACTCTTTAAATTGGATGATTTTAGAGTAATAAACGAACATCCCAATTAATAATTGACAACTATGCACAAAGAATATAGATTCATAGATTGCACAGAAAAATATCATTCTGTTATGCAATTTGACAAAAATAAAAATGTTTTTGTACATCGTTGGTACCCTTTTGTGGAAGGATATTCTAAAGAATTTATTGAAGACATCTTAGAAGAATTACCTTTCGTACCAACCTGTGCATTAGAGCCTTTCTGTGGTAGTGGGACAACTCCTGTGGAATTGCAGAATCACGGCATAAAGTGCTATTCCTTTGAGGTCAGTCCTTTTATGCATCTCCTATCAATAGTCAAATTAGGTAGAAACTATAATGTGGATACCTTTGAACATTACGTTAAGGCTGTAACAAAGAAACTATATCATACAAACAAGAATATACGCAGAATAGAATCATTACCTTTTGGTAATACAATTGTAAAAAGAGACCAGAGTAAGAAATGGAATTTTCACGACCCTGCTATAGATAGTATCCTTGATATAAGACATGCCATTAGAACGATAGTTGACAATGATGATTATAAGAATTTATTTATAATCGCATTGGCTTCAATCATCATTCAAGCAAGTAATATGTTTCGTAATGGTAAGTGCTTGTCATATAAGAAAGGATGGAGAAATAGAATTTTTAGTAGAAAAGAGATTCATAATTTTTTTCTAGACAAATTGAATTCAATTTTTGCAGAAGATATCAGAATTATATCCAATCAGAATTCATCTGTACATAATTCTAAAATATGCTATTTAGGCGATGTTAGAAAAAATATAAACCAAGTACCCGATGGAAAAGTAGACCTAATTATAACATCACCTCCATATCTCAATTCTAGAGATTACACGGATATCTATATGTTAGAGTTAAAAGTTTTACAGCTTATTAACTCTTACGAAGAGCTTCGTGAATTGCGTAAACATACATTACGTTCTCATGTTCAAGTACCTTATGATAAAATACTTCCGATAGAAAATGAAAGGCTTAGAAACAGTATTTTAGCGATGTCTAATAAAGAGTTAGATACATGGAATCATGATATCATAAATATGATATGTGCCTATTTTGAAGATATGCAGTTATTATTCTCAGAATTTGCAAAAAAAATGCATAAAGGAGGAGTTATATATTTCAATGTAGCTAATTCTGCTTATTATGGTGTTGAAGTACCAGTTGATTACATTATTGCTGATATAGCGGAATCTTGTGGATTTAAAGTTCGTGAAATAAGAAAAGCAAGAGATCTAAAAACTAGCCCTCAGCAGAGTGATAAGATTGGAAAACTTAGAGAAAGTGTGATAGTTATTGACTATAAATGATTTTTTTTTTTTTCATATCTTAAAATAGGGTTACAACTAGTAACGCATCTTTATACAAAGAAGATCTACATTTTTAAGAGCTAAAAAAACAAAGTGTTTTTTCTTTTATTTCACCTTAATTTCTTTATTTTGGTTGTGTTTTTACATTTTTTTGTTTCAGAAATTTATTTAATTAATTGATAATCATCATTTATTTCACGTACTTTATATTCTGCATTGTAAATCGGAAAAAGTCTTGGTTAAGAGGTATATATTCTTGGGTGTCAGAATTTAATATAGACCGATATTTATCCGAATGCAGTTTTAGGATCAATCGTTCACAAAGTAAAGATACTATCTTTAACAAATTGATGAAAAGAGTTGTTGAATGTCCCCTTGTTTTCCAAAGTCAATTAATAAGTAATTAAATAGATACTCAATATACTTTTTATTGTCCTTTTTTCTGCTCCTCCTGCAATAGTTTTCTCACTCTTCTTGTATGTGCTTTACATCTAAAGATTACCGAATTTAGTGTTTTTTGCATTGTCTCTCGAGACACTATAAGGTTTTATCTCAGTCTATTAGTTTATTATATATAACAAATAAACAACTTTTCTAAAATTCACAATACTGCAACACTTTTTCTTTTATATCAATATCTTCTATTTTAAGATGTTTAAAAAGTTTTTCTAACCAGATTTTTAATTTTTCTATTTTTTCCAAGGTATTAAAATATTGTTCTATTTTACGAGTTACAATTGCGCAATGAATTTTTAATTCTTCATCAGAAATTTCAATGCCCAAACTTTCTAATTCGTTTAAAATTAACTCAATTGAGTTTTCTATTTGTTCTTTATTATTCTTAGAAGAAATTCCTTCTGAATTTAACCTATAATATGTTGTGTATTGAGGAATATTAGCTATTTTATATTTCTTACTTATTTCAAACCATAGTTTATAATCTTCACAAAAAATATAATCATCATTATATAAAAAATCCTTAAATTCAGATGACTTGAACAAAACCGTTGGATGAGACAAAGGATTAAAAAAATATTTAAAAATCTGTATTTCCTCGTTTGTCTCAGGATAAGATACATATTGTAAAATGTCTCCTTTTTCATTTATTAGTATATGATTAGTTCCAACAACCATATATTCTTTGTTTTCCTTGAGAAAATTAACCTGTAGCTTTATCCTATCTTTAGTCATAATATCGTCTGAATCTAATCGTGCTATATACTTACCTCTTGATATACGAATTCCTTTGTTTAAACTATAGGATATTCCTTCATTTATATTGTTTCTTAATATTTTAATTCTTTTATCTTTAGTTTTATGAAGTATTTCCTTCAGTTCTTCTTCAGAGCCATCATCTATTAAAATAATCTCTAAATTTCTATATGATTGATCTAAAACACTTTGCAAACTTCTTTCTATGTGTTTTTCATCATTATAGTAAGGTATTATAACACTTACTAGATCTTCTTCTATTCGTTCCTCTCCCAAAGATTTTTTCAATAAAGCATTATAAATTTGTAATGTTTTCTTTACCATTTTTTCAGTAGTAAACTTTTTCTGTACTCTCTTATAAGCCTCTTCTACTCTTTTTTTTGTTATAAATTCTTCAGAAACAGTACAATATATTTTATTTGCTAATTTTTTTGTGTCAAAAACTATTTTTTTAGGAGAAAATTTAATACTTATCTTTAATCCTATCTTTGCGCTATTAATAATTTCTGCTAATCCTCCTGTTTCAGTCACTATAACAGGAAGTTTATTTAACATCATCTCTATAAGTGTATAACTACATTGCTCTATATACGATGGAATAACTCCAACATCTGCTAAATTGTAAAAATCATAAAGTATACCTTTACTTATGTTTCCTGTTAATACTACGCTTGAATAGTCTTTTATATGTTCATATACCAAATCATAATCACCTTTACCACAAATAACCAATCGATATTTATAAAAAGGATATTTCTGCATTAATATTTCAAAAGCTTGCAGAAGTTCTACAACTCCTTTTGATTTTATTACTCTCCCTACAAACAATATAATTTTTTCTTCTTTATGAAATCCATATTTTTCTCGTAATTTGTCTTTATTTTTTATCTCTCTTTCTTTTATTTCAACTCCATTATATATTGTAGTAATTTTTTTTTCCGATATTCCAAAAAAATCTTTTAATACTCTTCTTGCGTCTTTTGTAACCGTTATTATATGATCAACACTATTATAACAATATATTTCTCTAAATAACTTATTTTTAATAAAAAAAGGAAGCACTTTTTTTTGTTCAAAAAAACGATTTATATTGACAAAAAAAGAATAGTTCTCTATTACATTCTCTCTCCAAGAAATACAATGATTAGTTAACAGAGTCTTACATTTTATTTCTTTTTTGAGTAGAGTAGCAAAGGGGGCATGATTTATCCAATTGAAATGAAAAATAATATCTATTGTTTCTTTATTTTCCTCTACTATAAATTTTAGTGCCTTATAACTCTCTTCATTAATTTCCCACATATACGTAATATCATAAGGAAAGTAAATATATTTTATTCCTTCAATAAACTCTATTGTTTCACAATTATGTACATTAGAATTCACATAAATAATATTCAACAAAAAATCATTGTTTTCAATAATTTGATTCTTTAACTCCTTTATATAACTATTCAACCCTGTATTATTCAATGGATTATAATAATCAATTATATATAATTTCTTTTTCATATGGGAATACAATTTAACTATTTTTTTGCAAAAATACTTTTTTATTTCTTTTTTTTAATATTCTTTTTAATTTTTTATTTAGTCTAAAAACATATTTCTGTTTTTTGTGAGTAACATGAAATAATATAAATAATTTTATTACCTTTGCCCCAACATTTAGATAGTTTTTTAAAACCATAAGGACGAGACTATATGCCGAAATAGAAAGAGAAGAATTTTGTTTAATTAAAAATATATGTTATTATGAAATTTCCAAAATTAAGCAGTATGAGAAGTTCTTAATAAAGAACAAATGTTAACTTTAAAAGGAGGTAGATGTCGTAATTGTACAGGTGGTTGCTTAAGTAAGTGTAGAAGTGGTTGCCATAAAAGATGCAAACCCGGTGCTAAAAGTAAGGGATTTTTTTCAGGAACTATTGGAACAGAAGATCCTATATTATCCGGTGCTATTATTTATTAAATTTTTAAGCTTCTTCTTAAAATAAAGTATCCATAATAGGTCAAACTCATAAAAGCTTCTATTTTCTTATGGATACTTTATTTTATGTAACCTATTAAAAATATAAGAAAGCTGTAAAATTCGATAAAAAATAGAATAAGATAATGAAAGTATTTCCTCAGTTAGACGAAATGGATTGTGGTCCTTCTTGTCTTGCTATGATAGCTAATTATTATGGAAAAAAATATGATATATCTTTTCTTAGAGACCATTGTTTCTTAACAAGAGAAGGGGTTTCTTTGTTAAATATATCTGATGTAGCTTTAGAATTAGGGTTTAAAACAATCTGTTTAAAATCTTCTATAAAAGTCTTCAATGAAAAAAGTAATATTCCTTGTATTTTACATTGGGATAATAATCATTTTGTTGTTCTTTACAAAGTAAAAAAAAAACTTTTTTCAAAAAATAATTTGTTCTATATAGCAGATCCTTCTTATGGAAAAATTGTATTAAAAGAGGATTCTTTTAAAGAACATTGGATAAATTCTTCCGATGAAGGAGTTGCTCTTTTTTTAGAACCAACAGAAGAATTTTATAAAAAAAATCCAAAAAAAATAAAAAAAATAAATTTAAGGTATCTACTAAACTTTCTCAAACCATATACAAAACAACTTTTAATTATTTCCTTCCTTATTATTTTAGGTAGTGGAATATCTTTAATTTTTCCTTTTTTAACTCAAAATCTTATTGATCGTGGAGTTCAAAAAAATGACTTACATTTTGTAACTATAATTTTATTATCTCAATTAAGTTTATATTTAGGAAGCATATCAGTAGAAATAATAAGAAATTGGATAACTTTATTTATGGGGACAAAATTAAGTATTTCTATAATTTCTAACTTTTTAAAACGGCTTTTAGAACTTCCTATTCATTTCTTTGAAACAAAACAAAAAGGAGATTTCCATCAACGTATATTAGATAATGAACGCATTGAATATTTTTTAACCTCTCAAAGTTTATTTACATTTTTCTCTATTATAACATTTTTTATTTATTTTGGTGTTTTATGGTATTATAACTCTTCTATAATTTTTATTTATATTTTTCTAACCATTATTTCTATTTTTTGGTCTTTTTATTGGTTAAAAAAGAGAAAAATATTAGATTTCTTTTTATTTCACCAAAGGAGTAAAAATCAAAATTCTATTCATGAAATTATCGATGGGGTTTCTGAAATGAAATTAAATTTATTTGAAGATTTCAAACGGAAAGAATGGGAAAATATTCAAAAAGAATTATTTAAAATTAATATTCGTTCATTAAAAAATAGTCATCTTCAAGGAATTGGATTTGATTTTTTTAATCAAGTCAAAAATATTTTAATTACTTTTATTTCTGCAACTCTTGTAATTAATAATAAAATGACTTTAGGTGAACTTCTAAGCGTTTCTTATATAATTGGACAAATGAATTCTCCTGTTAGTCGCCTTGTTGAATTTTTTCGTTCTCTTCAGGATGCTAAATTAAGTTTGGAGCGACTTAGTGAAGTAGAAAATATCCCTGCTGAAGAAAATCCAAGATTATTAAAACTATCAGATAAAAAAAATAAATACAATAATATCAAATTTATTAATGTAAGTTTCCAATATCAAGGACCTAAGTCTCCTTTTGTATTAAAAAACATTAATTTAGAAATTCCATATGGGAAAGTTACTGCTATTGTAGGAGCAAGTGGTAGTGGAAAAACAACACTTTTAAAATTATTACTCAAGTTTTATTCTCCAACACAGGGTTCTATTTTTTATGATAATCTGAATATAAATTCTTTATCTGCAAAAAATTTGAGAGAAAATTCAGGGGTTGTGATGCAAGATGGTTTTATCTTCTCCGATTCTATTGCCAGAAATATTGCGACTTCAGATACTCCAATAAATAAAATTAAATTAAAAAAATCAATAAAAATTTCTAATATTCAATCATTTATAGACAGCTTGCCATTAGGATTAAATACTAAGATAGGAGCTTCAGGGAATGGTATATCTGGGGGGCAAAAACAAAGAATACTTATAGCAAGAGCTGTATATAAAAATCCTAAATTTCTTTTTTTTGATGAAGCAACTAGTTCACTAGATGCTGAAAATGAAAAAATAATTTATAATCAATTACAATCCTTTTTTAAAGGTAAAACTGTAGTTATAATTGCTCATCGCCTTTCAACTGTAAAAAATGCAGATAAAATAATTGTTTTAAAGAAAGGAGAAATTATAGAACAAGGAAATCATAAAGAACTAGTTTCTTTGAAAAAAGAATATTATTCTTTGATTAAAAATCAATTAGAACTAGGTTAATAATATATTTTTCTTAACTCAAAGTGTTTTTTGATTTGGAAAAATTTAAAAGTTGTTCATTTGATAAAAACGTATATTGATTGTATTTCAAAACAATTAGATATAATGAACAACTTGTAGTAAAGTCACAAAAAAAATTTATAAGTATTATCAAATTTCTTTGAAAATAAACTTCAAAACCATTAAAAGATAGTATATAAATTAATGATTTTCAACAGGTTATTTATTCATAGAATACCTGAAACTATTAAAAGTAAAACAGAAAGAGGTATTTTAATTGTGGAAAAAGAAAATTATTTCATTACATATTATGTGATCAATTTATGATAAAACGCAATTATATTAAATCATTTGATAGTTTTAAAACACAAATAACCAGCAAAATAACAAACTCTAACATTAATATAATGTTTTGTATAGAAATATTCACAATTTAAAGCTAGTATTTATTATTTAAAATGCATAACGGTTTTTCTTTAATTAAGTATTTGTAAATCATAAATATTTTATCATTACAAAATGATAGATATATTCACAAGTTATGAAAAACTAAAACTAATGATTTTGTAAGATTTGTTTGGAAACTTTTTCAGATTATTTTAATCGTTTTAAATAGAAAGAGATTCATAATAACAAAAACACTCTTAAAAAAGTTATTTTTCTTCCTATTAGTAAGTTTTTCTAAAACGTAAATTAGATAAGTAAAGAAAAAAACAACTTAGATCTCAAAAGTTCTCTCGTTAATATCCTTCGTAGTTTTATAAAAATATTAGATATGTTTAACAATATCTTATAAAGCATTCTTTTATTTAGTCTAAAAATATATTTCTCCTTTTTTTGTGTGTAACATGAAATAATGTAAATAAATTTATTACCTTTGTCCCAATATTTAGATAGTTTTAAAAAACCATAAGGACGAGACTATATGCCGAAATAGAAAGAGAAGTATTTTGTTTAATTGAAAGTATATGTAATTATGAATTTTCCAAAATTAAGTAGTATGAGAGTTCTTAATGAAGAACAAATGTTAGCTCTAAAAGGGGGAGAGGCCTGTGCAAAGAAGTGTAAAACATGTAAATCCGGTTGTAGTAGTAACAAAAACAATAATCAAGGAAATGGTAGTACAGCTTCTGGAACAATAAAAGTAGGATACATGTATGATGACGACTCTTTTTTCTCCCCAGTTTAAACGTGAAAAGGGGTATTTTGAATACCCCTTTTATTTATAATTAATATAAATTTTGAGATATGGAAAACAAAAAATTAAATGATGTATATATTTTTAATCCTTTTTATTCATTAAGAAATGATATAAAAAGGGCTGTTCTATGTAATAGTCCTTCATTTAAAATTCCTCTTCATATAGCAGAGGATGAAGTTATCATTTATATTCATCCCATTTTTGCTATTGCTTTCTCTTTTTTCAATGGAGATAAAACACTAAAAAATGTATTGATAGAAATGTCTTCTGTTTTAGAAACTCCTTTTGAAGAATGTTTGAATTTTATTACTCCTTTCATAGAAAATTCTGAAAGAATTGGAGTCGAATATGACAATATTTGGTTTGAATTTCCTAAAAATATTTTAATCAAAAATAATAATAGTACTTTCTCCGAAAGGAACCTTAATTATCAAGATTATTTTATAAAAGAGGAAATAGACCTTGATACTATTCGATTATTTAGAAGTCCTTCTACAATCTCTTTATTGGTAAACACAGTTTGTGCAACAGATTGTATATATTGTTATGTAGATAGAAGAATTAAAAATAATTGCAAAATACCTATTGAAAGATTAAAAGAGCTTATTAGAGAGGCTAAAAAATTACAAGTTATTGATTTTGACATCGCTGGTACAGAGATTTTTATGTATAAACATTGGAAAGAGCTTATACAGGAACTTATAAATAATGGTTATTATCCTTATTTATCAACAAAATTACCTATTAGCGAAGAAAGTGTAATAACTCTAAAGAATATAGGTATCAAACATTTACAATTGTCAATAGACACTCTAGATCCAGAAGAATCAAAAATTATTAATAAAAATAAAAGTGATAACTATATTTCAAAAATATTTAAAACACTAAAAAATCTAGAAAAATATAACATTTTTGTTGTCATCAATGCCGTGATAACAAAATATAATAGCTCTTTTTTAGGAATTAAAAATCTGTTAGATAAATTAAATGAAT